>JAPLER010000288.1 GCA_026391115.1 Bacteroidota bacterium
AAATAAAGGTACTGGAACAAGTAGCTACACTGAATATGAAAGAAGCCACACTATTTCCTCAAAAAACAAAGTTGATATTTTATGTTCTTCTTACACAGCTTTTAGAGGTGATGCCACCAAGTACAATCCAGAAGAGTTTTTGTTGGCATCCATTTCTACTTGCCATATGTTATGGTTTTTGCATCTTTGTGCAGATGCAGGTATTTGCGTTATAGATTACATTGACAATCCCATAGGCATTATGATTGAAGATGAAAATGGTGGACATTTCAAATCGGTGACACTACATCCAATAGTTACTGTAAATAATAATATTGATACAGAAAAAGTTAACACAATACACCACACTGCACACCAAAAATGCTTTATTGCCAACTCTGTAAATTTTAAAATTGAAGTAAAAGGCAAGGTTATAATTACCGCTTAAAAATTAAATTTGATAAATTGGATGTACATACATTAATTTTGCCTCCAAATGACAAACGCAGTAGAAATATTAAAATCGGCATTTAGAAGTGGGATTGAACCAACATTGGACTTATTAATTCATAAAGAACAATATATCCCAGGTTCAATACAATTTAATATTAATAGATATTATGCTCAACATCCTTGGGTGGCAGATGACACAGGAATGATGCTATATCACTACGATGAAAAAAAACCAGAAGACAATTATTTAGAGTTGCGTTTTTGCACAACTGGCAATAGATATTGCCCAGAGAAAAGTTGTGGTTATTGCAAAGAAAAACCTACAGAAAGTTGTAGTGGAAAGTTTCAAACCGTTGATGTATTTGTATTTCACTTCACTTCTACATTTTTACACCAGTTTACACACAATGTAAAAGTGAGTAATCAAAAAGATAGCGTATTAGCTTTTAAGCACGCTACTGCTTTCACCAAATTCTTTCCTCTTTGTAACAAAAAAAGAAATGTACTAGATGCATTGTTAAACAATAGTTATACTGGTGCATTAGAAAATATTTTTGTAAACGCAAAAATTCATGAACTTTTACTGTATAGTTTAGATTGTTTAGTAGAAGAAAAAAATGAAGGTTTTGCCTGCAAATTTTTAGAAGACGAACATAGTTTAAATGCTATTTACAATAGTCGCGATATTTTAATTGAAAACATTGGTAACCCTATTACCATTAGAGAACTCAGCAGAAAAGTTGCTATTAACGAATGTTATTTAAAGAAAGGATTTAAAGAAATTTTTGGTACAACCATATTCGATTTTTACCAACAACAAAGAATGGAACATGCAAAATATTTGTTGTATGAAAAAGGATTAAGCGTTACTGATGTTTCTGGCTTATTGGGCTATTCATCCATTTCACATTTCTCAGCAGCATTTAAAAAACATACTGGATTAAAGCCTTGCGATTTGTTGAAATAACAATTAATCTTTCGCTTTCTTTGTAGCCACAATAATTTATTTTGAAAAAAATAACAGCATTCTTTCAAATTATTCGTTGGCAAAACTTGGTGTTTATTGCTATTGCACAGGTATTGTTTCACTACTGTATTTTAAAGCCCAACTTAGCAGTATTAAATGAGCAACCTAAAATAAGGGGTGTTTATTTATTATTGATGATTGTTGCATCTATCTTAATTGCAGCTGGAGGCAATATTATCAATGATTATTTTGATCTTAACATTGACAAAATTAATAAGCCTCATAAGCTTATTATAGAAAAATACATCTCTCGCCGATACGCTATTTTCTTGCACCTTACCACAAGCCTTGCAGGTATTATGTGTAGCGTTTACGTAGCACACAAACTTAATTTGTTTTGGTTAGGCATTGCCAATACTATTACAGTTCTGGTATTATTCATTTACTCAGCATCATTAAAGAAAAAGTTTTTAATAGGCAATATCATTGTTTCTGCATTAACTGCCTGGGTTATTATGGTATTAGCACTGCCAGAATATGAAGTGTTATTGTTAGACCCTTTCAGTAAAAATGAGGTTTATAACAAAATGTTCAGACTGGGCATACTCTATGCTTCCTTTTCATTTATAATATCTGTTATAAGAGAAGTTATAAAAGATATTGAAGATGTTGAAGGTGATAGAAGAAATGGTTGTAAGACAATGCCTATAGTAT
>JAPLER010000147.1 GCA_026391115.1 Bacteroidota bacterium
TAATGATTGAAAATTATAATTCCCGCTTAAATTTTATTGCCAACAGTTATTTATCTCTGTTATCTATTTTCACTTGTTTTTATTGATATCCGTCCTACTTATCTCAAGTTGATTCAATAGCTATAAAAAAAAGCCCAATTACATAATGTAATGAGGCTAAAAATTCATCATAACTGGTTAGGTTATTTCATCAAATCATCAACATCAACTCCTGCTACTTTACTCAATATTGTAGCTCCTTGCATTAAAAAAATTGTTGGATTTACTCTTGCAGCAGTTTTAATTTCAGTGGCATCACAAGTAAAAATTGGAATGCCATTAAAACCGCTTGTAGCAATACCTTCTTTATCATTTGTAACAATAAATATTGGTATTTTAGTTTTGGTATAGCTTTCAATAATATTCAATATTGCTGCTTTATCGCTGGCAGTTATTTTAGAAAAATCCTTAACAAATATTAAAACATAATTTTCTTTAATATCAAGTATTGCTTGGGTTGTGTCGTTTCCACTAGCAGTAGTTAAACTAAAGTTGGCAATCTTTGCAGTGTTATTGCCTTTACGCACAACTTTTTGTTCCATACTTCCTTCTATAAATTGATATGTAGTATCGTTATAATCTGCTGGATAATTTTCTCCTACAATTTCAACAACTTTACCATTGTGATTAAATTTCATTGTAGTTACAATACTATCAGAATAACTGCCAACTGGAGGTTTCATTTGCTCCAAAATGTTATTTCCTTGTTTATAAGCCAAACAATCTTTAAATGGCAAGTGATGCAATACATAAAATTCTACAAAGCCTACAAATACAAGAGTTGCAGCCAATACCGCAATTGCTTTTATTCCATTAATATGAGTTGTAATCTTACTTACTCCAAATAAAATAATTACTATTAAAACAAGCAGTATAATATCCTTTGTAAATGTTTGAATGGGTGTTAGTGGAATGCAATCTCCAAAACAGCCACAAGCGTGTATTTTGCCACTAAACAAAACATAGCTTGTTAAAAAGGTAAAGAACAAAATAAGTAGTAATAAAAGCCAAGTAAAAAACTTGGGTTTCCAACCTATAATTATACCTACTCCTGCAACAACTTCTATAATATTTATTACAATAGCAAAGCTTAAAGAATAGTTATCCAAAAATTGAATACCCCACTTTTCAAAGAATTCAAGCATTTTAAAACTTAAACCCAATGGATCGTTAGCTTTTACTAATCCACTAAAAATAAATAATAAACCTACAAGCCATCTGCAAATTGTTACTGTTACTTTCATATTATTTATGAATATTGTTTTATAAATAAGGGTTTCATTTTTTTCTCCTTAAGAGTTAGGAGTGCTTAATATCAAAGCAAATACAGCATAGTTAATAATATCTACATAATTAGCGTCAATCCCTTCACTAATAAGAGTTTTACCATCGTTACTCAAAATTTGTTTGATACGTTGCAACTTCATCAATATTAAATCCACAAAACTTTCCTGACTCATTTCTCTCCAGGCCTCACCATAATCATGGTTTTTGTTTTGCATTGTAGTTTTAGCAAAATCAATTTGTTGCTGATACAATTTTTCAACTTGTTCAATGGGTAATTCTTCAACTTGAGGATTACTCAGTTCTAGCTGAATTAAACCAATAACAGCATAATTAATTATTCCTTTGAATTCATCTGCAATACCATCTGCAACAAGTTGTGCTTTTTTATCTTGAATAGTTCTTATACGCAATGCCTTAATAAAAATTTGGTCAACAACACTTATTGTTCTAAGCACTCGCCATGCTGTGCCATAATCGGTATTCTTTTTAATAAAAACATTTTTACAACCAGTAATTATTTTATCGTATTGTTCGTTGGTATGTTGCATTTTCGCATTTATATTTTGCAGTTGCAAATTAATAAAAAGATGTTTACACTAAATCTTACTAATAAAGAAATACTGTTTAAAAAACCTGCTGTTATGGGAATTTTAAACATTACGCCAGATTCATTTTACAACAAAAGTAGAAGTAAAACTATAGACGAAGCATTATGTAACGCTGAAAAAATGATTAAAGATGGTGCAACTTTTATTGATATTGGTGGACAAAGTACTAGACCGTCTAGCGAATTGATTACTGTAGAAACTGAACTAGTAAGAGTGCTGCCAGTTGTAGAAGCTATTCATCAACGATTTCCTGAAACCTATATTTCTATTGATACTTTTTACAGTAAAGTGGCTTATGAAAGTGTTAATGCTGGAGCTTGTATAATTAATGACATTAGTGGAGGGACTATTGATATTGATATGTTTGAAACAGTTGCTCAACTAAAAGTACCTTATGTATGTATGCACATTAAAGGCACGCCACAAACAATGCAAAACCAAACCAATTATGATAATGTTGTAAGTGAAGTTTATGAGTATTTCATTTCTAAAATAGATATTGCTAACAACCTCTCAATAAAAGATTTTATTGTTGATATTGGCTTTGGATTTGCAAAAACAACAGAACAAAATTTCGAACTGCTTAAAAATTTACCATACTTTAAATCATTAGATAAACCCCTGTTAATTGGTTTGTCAAGAAAGAGCAGTATTTACAAAACACTAGGAATAAAAGCAGTTGAAGCTTTAAATGGCACAACTGTTTTAAACACAATTGCCATTCAAAATGGAGCAGCCATTTTGCGTGTACACGATGTAAAGGAAGCTGTTGAAGTGATTGAACTTTGTAACGCTATCTATCAAAAAGATGCTTGTTAAGAACTTATCGGATATTACTTTTTCATCAACTTTTTAAAATCAATTTGCTCAAAACAAAACACACCTATATATTTGCACTGAATTAATGAAACAGTAGAAGGGAACGAAATCGTTCCCTTCTCTATTTTAAAAATTATGACAGAAACTCAATTAGATATCATCACAGGTTTTGTAAACAGTATTTTAGAAGACAATACTGAACTTTTTTTAGTAAGCCTAAAAATTAAACCAACTAATAATATTAAAGTATATGTAGATGGTGATAATGGGATAACTGTAGAAAACTGTATTCGTATTAATCGCAAGTTGTACAAATTAATAGAAGAAAAAGGAATGTATCCTGAAGGTGATTTTAGTTTGGAAATATCTAGCCCAGGTGTTGACGAACCTTTAAAGCTATATCGCCAATACAAGAAAAACATTGGAAGAAATGTGGAGGTTGTTTTTGCAGACGATACCAAACAAGAAGGCAAATTATTTGAAGCAACAGAAACAGATATTTTAATAGAAACAACAGAAGGAAAAGGTAAAAAAGCAGTAACACAACAAGTTCTTATTCCATTAGCCAATATAAAAAAAGCTGTGGTTCAAATAAAGTTTTAAAGTAAGTCTTTAAGTATTGGTCTTTAGTCTTTTAAGTACTGAAACTGTTTCATAAAGGACTAATAACTAAAGCCCAAAGACAAGAATAATAAATATAAAATAATAAATTGTAAATGTAAAATGGCAAGTATTAATTTAATTGATGCGTTTCAAGAGTTTAAAGATGCTGAAAACATTGATAGACCCACGATGATGAAGGTGGTTGAAGATGTATTTAAAACTTTGCTTCGCAAAAAATATGGCACAGACGAAAACTTTGATGTTATTGTAAATGCTGAGAAAGGTGACTTAGAAATTTTTCATAAAAGAGAAATTCGCCCTGATGATGATGTTGATAATCCATTGGCAGAAGTGGCATATAGCGAAGCGATTAAAATTGAACCTGACTTTGAAGTTGGTGAAGAATTAGTACAGGAAGTAGATTTGTTTGACTTTGGTCGTAGAGCAATTTTGGCTGCAAAACAAACATTAGCAAGTCGTATTGGAGATTTAAAGAAAAATGTTTTAGTAAAAAAATATGCTGATAGAATTGGAGAAATTATTAGTGCAGAAATTTATCAGGTTTGGAAAAAAGAGGTATTGTGCCTGGATGAAGAAGGCAATGAATTAATACTTCCAAAAAGTGAACAAATACCAACTGACTACTTTAAAAAAGGAGAGAATACTAGAGCAGTTGTTGAACGTGTTGACATAAAAAATGGTACGCCAGTAATTATATTGTCTAGAACAAGCGATAAATTCTTAAACAAATTATTAGAAATTGAGGTTCCAGAAATTTTTGATGGTTTAATTGCCATTAAAAAAATTGTTAGAGAACCAGGTGAAAGAGCGAAAGTTGCTGTTGAAAGTTTTGATGATAGAATTGATCCTGTTGGTGCTTGTGTTGGTATGAAAGGTAGTCGTATTCATGGTATTGTTCGTGAATTGAAAAACGAAAATATTGACATCATTAACTATACAACCAATATTCAATTATTGATTCAACGTTCATTAACACCTGCCAAAATCAGTTTTATGAACTTGGATAATGATAAAAAACAAGCTGATGTTTATTTAAAACCAGACCAAGTAAGTTTAGCAATTGGTCGTAGAGGTGTTAATATTAAACTTGCTAGCGAATTAACAGGTTACGAAATTGATGTGTATAGAGATGACGAAGAACAAGTTGAAGAATTTGACTTTGATTTAGATGAATTTGCAGATGAAATTGATCAATGGATTATTGATGAATTTAAACGTGTAGGTTGCGATACAGCACAAAGCGTTCTTAAATTAAGTGATAATGAAATTGAGCGTAGAACAGATTTAGAGAAAGAAACTATTGCAGATGTAAGAAGAATTTTGCAGGATGAGATGAACAGACAAAAAGAAGAAAGTGCTAATAGCTAGTTTTAATAAACCTAGAAAGAAAAAACAAAAGAACTTGCTATAATGATATCAATAATATTATAGCAATAACAAATAAAAAAACTGAATGTCAGAAATTAAATTACCAAGATTGGCAGCCGCTGCAACCGAGTTTAATGTTGGAAGAGATACCATCATAGACTTACTGCATCGCAAAGGCTTTATGGATGTTGAGTTTAAAGACACAACAAAACTATCGCTTGATATGTACCAAGCTTGTATGAACGAGTTTAGTAGCGATAAAGCTGCAAAATCTAAAGCAGATTCTTTAGAAATTCCAAAATCTGCACCAAGTGAAAAGAAGAAAAGAGATGAAGCAGATTTATCTATCGGTAAAAAAGAGGCTGCTAAACCTGTTGCTGAACCAGTTGCAGAAAAACCAGTTGTAAAAGAGGCTGCGGCTACAAATAATGTTTGGAACGAAATCAAAGCAAATTCTGTTGAAGAACCTAAGCTTGAAGAAAAAGTTGAACCTGTTATTGAAGAGCCAAAAGAAGAAGTTGTAAGAATTGAAGCTCCAGAAATAGATGGTCCAGCTATTGTTGGTAAAATAGATTTAAGTGCAATTGATTCTTCTACAAAACCTAAAAAAGGAACTAAGAAAAAAGAAGAAGAAACTCCAAAACCAGTTGTTGAAGAACAACCAAAGGTTGAAGAAGTTAAACCTAAGAAAACAACAAAAAAGAAAACAGAAACTAATGAACCATTAGTTTTTGAAAAACCAGTTAGTGCTACACCAAAAGCAGCAGAAGATGTATTTAAAATACCTTCTGCTCCCGAAACTTCAGAACCAGAAGCTCTACAACAAGCTACCGGAGTTGTTGAAAATATTGAGATTGAAAAACTTTCTGGCCCCAAAATTTTAGGTAAAATAGAATTACCTAAAGAAAACGATACAAGGCCTAAGCCGCCAACAAGAGAAGAATTACAAAAACGTAAAAGAACACCAATACCAAATAAAGGTGCCAACATTCAACGTGTAGATTTTAGAGGTGGTAATAATCAAGACGATAGAAGACAAGGGCAACAAGGTGGTGGATTTAATAGACCTCCCGGACCTGGTGGCAATAATCAGCAAAGACCTGGTGGGGGTGGATTTAACAGAGGTGGACAAGGTGGCAACAGAAGCAATAATAACAGACCTCCTGTTCGTGAAGATAAAGAAATTGACAAAAACGAGATTCAAGCTAAAATTAAAGAAACACAAGCTAAACTTGCTGGAAATACAGGTAGAGGCAAAAACATAAAAGCTAAACTTAAAAGAGATAAACGTAGAGAAGCTGCTGGAAATGAAGGCAACGAAAGGGAAGATAATAAACTACAGGTTACAGAATTTGTAACTGTAAGTGAACTTGCCAACTTGATGGATGTTGGCTTTACAGATATCATTAGCAAGTGTATGAACTTGGGCATAATGGTTTCTATTAACCAAAGATTAGATGCTGAGGTTATCGAATTAGTTGCAAGTGAATTTAACTTTGAAGTTGAATTTACTAATGTAGATGATGTAGAAGAAGATGATGATGACTATGAAGATAATCCAGAGGATATGGTAAGCCGCCCTCCTATTGTAACCATTATGGGTCACGTCGATCATGGTAAAACTTCATTACTAGATTATATTAGAAGTGCTAATGTAGTTGCTGGTGAAAGTGGAGGTATTACCCAGCATATTGGAGCTTACGAAGTAACTCTTCCTGCATCTGGAAAAAACATTACATTCCTAGATACACCTGGTCACGAAGCCTTTACAGCTATGCGTGCCAGAGGTGCAAAAGTTACTGATATTGCAGTAATTGTTGTAGCTGCCGATGATGCAGTAATGCCTCAAACAAAAGAAGCTATCAGCCACGCACAAGCAGCAAGTGTTCCAATGATTTTTGCTGTTAACAAAATTGATAGAGATGGTGCAAAACCTGAGAAAATATACGAGCAATTGTCTCAAATGAATATTTTGGTAGAAAGCTGGGGTGGTAAATACCAGTCTCAAGAACTATCTGCCAAAAAAGGTTTGAACATTGATTTGTTATTAGAAAAAATATTATTAGAAGCTGAATTATTAGAATTAAAAGCCAATCCAATACGCGAAGGAAGTGGTACTATAATAGAAGCATCGCTTGATAAAGGTCGTGGATATGTTGCAACAATATTGTAAAAGCAATGTTTAACGAGCGTAACCAACGTGTACAAACTGCTCCACCATCTACACCTGTAGTTATTTTAGGTTTAAATGGTGCACCACAAGCTGGTGAAAAATTCAAAGTGTATAGCGATGAATCTCAAGCTAAAGATATTGCTACAAAACGTTCTCAAATTATGCGTGAGCAAGGTTTGCGTGCAAGAAAACATATTACATTAGATGAAATTGGTCGTCGTTTGGCTTTAGGAAACTTCAAAGAATTAAACATCATTATCAAAGGTGATGTGGATGGTTCTGTTGAGGCATTGAGCGATAGTTTACAAAAACTATCTACACCAGAAGTTGCTATTAAAGTAGTATTAAAAGCAGTTGGTCAAATCTCAGAAAGTGATGTATTGTTAGCTGCTGCATCTGATGCAATCCTTATTGGATTTAACGTTCGTCCATCTTCTCAGGCTAATAAATTAGCAGAGAATGAAGGTGTACAAATTAAACAATACTCTATCATTTACAAAGCCATTGAAGAGATTAAAGCTGCAATGGAAGGTATGCTTGAACCTAAGGTTGAAGAAAAAGAAGTTGCTACTGTTGAAATACGTGAAGTATTCAAATTTGATAAAGCAACTGTTGCAGGTAGTTATGTTACTGAAGGTAAAATTAAACGTGACCATAAAATCAAGGTTTACAGAGATGGTATCTTAGTTTATCCAAGACAAGAAGGTGGCTATGCTGAACTAGCTAGTTTGAAACGCTTTAAAGACGATGTAAAAGAAGTGAACAACAATTACGAGTGTGGTTTAACTATTAAGGGTTTTACTGATATTCAACCAGGTGATACTGTAGTTGCTTACGAAGAAGTAGAAATTAAACGTACGTTATAATTAAAACTTATAACTCAATAAATAAAACTGCCAAGTAATTTTTACTTGGCAGTTTTATTTTATAACATCGCATTTTATTGCTTCATTTTAGAAATAGTAAGAAACAGAAAAACTAAAACCTACACCTATAGTAAAATAAAAACTGTTTCTTCTTCTGTTATCATCAGATACGCCATCAATAGTATTATACCAGTATAGGTAAGCATAATTTATATCTGTAATCCATTGTCAATATTAAGATTCTTTGTCATTGTCGTGTCGCTGTGCGTTGCTTTTTTTATATTTTTGAAACATTGGAAATTTTTTAACAACAATTTTTCTTTTGGGTCAGATTTGCAAACTCTATTAACAACTTTAACATTTAACCAAGTTGTAATGTGGCAGTAATGAATACATTATTTTGCTGGGTCAACTGGTTAAATAAACAATGCCTTTTTAATATTGGGTCAAATGGTTGTATGCAAAAGCACAACTACAGTGTTATGCCCAACATCTTTAATAAACTTAAACACAGCTAATGAATACACCACGCTTCTCCCCTATTTTTATACCTTAATTATGAGCACAGAAAATAAAAAATCATTTGCTGACCTTGTTCAAATAATGAACGAATTGCGTGAACAATGCCCCTGGGATAAAAAACAAACCATACACACCCTGCGTAGTATGACTATTGAAGAAACCTACGAACTAGGCGATGCGATTATAGAAAATGACTGGCAAAATATTAAGGAAGAACTAGGTGATGTATTGCTGCACATTTTATTTTATTCTAGAATAGCTAGCGAGGAAAAACAATTTACTATTGATGATGTTATTGATGGTATTGCAAAAAAATTAATTCATCGTCACGCACATATTTATGGCGATGTTAAAGTAAATGATGATACTGATGTAAAAAGAAACTGGGAAAAAATTAAACAAGCCGAAGGCAAAAAAAGTGTGTTGAGTGGCGTGCCTAATAGTATGAATGCTTTACCAAAAGCTATATGCATACAAGAGAAAGCTAAAAAAGTGGGCTTTGAATGGGAAAATAAAGAAGATGTATTTAAAAAAGTAGAGGAAGAAATGCTTGAGTTGCAAGAAGCTATTGCTAGCAACAATCAGCAGCATATTGAAGAGGAATTTGGCGATGTATTGTTTAGCCTAGTAAATTATAGTAGGTTTTTAAATGTAGATGCCGACCTTGCACTGGAAAAAGTGAACAAAAAATTTATTGCCCGATTTAAAAAAATGGAAGAAGTGGCTACTGCACAAGGCAAGCATTTAACAGAGATGAGTTTACAGGAAATGGATGCTATTTGGAATGAAGTTAAAAAAGATATTCATTGTTAAGCACTTTAAAAAAAATATTATCTACACATAAAAATTATGTATTGCTTGCTGCAATAGTGTTGTTTATTATTTCGGTATTTATACAAGAAAATAAAACAAACAACTACAACGAAAAGCAAGTACAGCAAAACATTCAGCAATACATAACAGCACAAGAAAATGATTTTAATACCTTATGCAGTAGTAATACTTTTATAGAAGATATAAAAAAAAGTAACCCAACGGTTAACAAAAATTATGGTATTGGTTTATATGAATGGGAAGAAGAATCTTATGAATTGATTGCTTGGAATAATTTGAATTTTATTGACACTGTAGCCACTCATTATGCTATAGATACCAGCTATTTAATTGAAAATACATTGGGTTATTTTGAATGTATAATAAAACATATACATACCAGCAATACTACTTATTTGGCTTATGCAATACTGCCCATACACTATAGTTTTTCTACTACACAAGAATATCGTAGCCCAATAAAAGAGTACTTTAATTATTACACCATTGATACAAGTAATAAAAGTAAGCTTACCATCAATACGGCTAATCATAGATTGCTTTTTCACATCACAAAAAATCAGTCTGTAATTAATGTACCCTATAGCTATACTACAATTATTACAAGGCTTTTAGGTATATTATTATTATGCTTTTATATTCATCTTACAGCTATTAGGTTTGTAAAAAATACAAGTTTTAAGAAAGGATTTATTTTTTTAGTGACAGTGCTTGGGCTGTTAAGATGCATAACTTATTTCTTTAAAATTCCATTTGTATTTTCAAAACTTACTTTATTTGACCCTACCATTTTTGCATCCAATGTTTTACACCCATCTCTTGGAGATTTATTAATTAATTTATTACTACTATTTTGGATAGTGAGCTTTATAGAAAATAAAGAAGCAACAAATAATACATCTAAAAATAAATGGAGGGCATTGTTGCAACTTGCCATCATTGTGGCAGTTTCATTTTTATTTATAGATTTAATTAAAAGCTTGGTTATAGATTCAAAAATCCCTTTTGATGTAGAAAATTTCTTTAATTTAAATGAATTTACAGCTGTTGCATTTGCTACTATCTGTCTTATCATAATTAATTATGTAAAAATTTCAATTGCATTATACCAAGCTGTTATTCATCAAAAGATGAGCTTAGGTATTCAAGTAATTGTAGTTTTTATTGTAGGTATAGCAGGCATTGTAACAGAAAGTTACTTTTACAAATACAATATTTTATTTCCAGTTATAATACTATGTTGGTTAATTGTATTTGTAAGTTTTCTATTCCTATTCGAAGCCAAGCGTTTCTTTTTCCACCAAAAAAATAGTATTCTATCGCTTTATTGGATCTTATTTTTCACAGCTTCAACGGCTGCCATTATTGTTTTTTTTGAAGAAAAATTAGAGGTAGAACAAAGACAACAACTTGCTGAAAAAATATATTTATCGAAACAAAGTAATGCAGATTTTAGTTTAACAGAAGCTCAAAGCAGTGAATATTCTTTTGCCATATATCAAAATGGAAAATTAAAAGAAAATACAGGAACGCATTTGTTTTACAGGCACCAAAGCCCTTACAATATTGGTTTTTCTATTGAAGAGAATAATGGCGAAAGCAAATTAACGTACCAGGTTAATGAAGATGCAGCAGTGGTGTTAATTAAAAAAATGCAACACTCCTTAAACTTTTTAACGCTATTTGCTTATTTATTTTTTGCTTTTGTAATAGTTGTTTTTTTGTTGTTTTTTGTATTGAAAATTGCCGTAGCCAAAATATTTATTAAGTGCAGCATCTTTTATTACTGTAGGTTTTGTTTCTATTTATTTTTATACCCAAAAATTTAATGCTGCTAATGATGATAAAATATTAAAAGCCTTATCTACCATTAATCAGGTAAGTGCTTTAATAAGTTTAGAGGACACTTCTTTACACGATATCATTACCGATGCTGAAATTAAAAATAATCTGGTCATTGACATTTATGACACAGATGGAAAATTGATTGAAAAGAGTAATAAACTTGGTAAAAAAGGAAACTACATTCTGCAACAAATGAACTTTGCAGCATATCAAACCATCTACCAGCAACACGAATTGTATTTTAAACAACAAGAAGAAAATTATGGTGAAAAATTTTATAGTTTTTACAAACCATTATTAAATAATAGTGGCGAAACCATTGGCTGTATTAATATTCCTGACATTAATTATAAAAAATCATTAAAGCAAGATTTGTCTGGGTTTATTGCTACATTAATTAATATCAATGCCTTTATTTTTTTGCTTGCAGCTGCTATTGCATTTATTGTTACCAATAGAATTACTTCCTCGTTTACATTAATAAAAAATAAAATGAAAGCCATTAACTGGCAATCGCAAAACGATGAAATTGAATGGAACAGAAATGATGAAATTGGAGCATTGGTAAAAGAGTATAATTTAATGGTGAGAAAGTTGGATGAAACTGCAAAAGCATTTGCACAAAGCCAAAAGGAAGTGGCTTGGAAAGAAATGGCAAAGCAAGTGGCACACGAAATTAAAAATCCTTTAACGCCAATGAAATTAAGCATTCAATACCTGCAAAATAAAATTGGTGAAGATGCCCCTAACATTAAACAACTATCTGCAACTGTTGCCAATACTTTAATTGAACAAATTAATCAGCTATCAAATATTGCTAGCGATTTTTCTCAATTTGCCAATATTTCCAATACCAAAGCAGAAAAAGTTGATATGACTGAAATTGTAAAAAGTGTAGTTACATTATTTAGTGTTCATCAAAATGTAAGTATAGAATACAACAGCTTAAATACGCAACATTTTGTTTTTGCAGATAAAATACAGATAACAAGATTGTTTACCAACTTAATAAAAAACGCTATTGAAGCTACAAACGAAAATACAAACACACATATTTTTATTGAGGAGCAAATAGTTAATAATTACATTATCATTTCGTTGAAAGACAATGGCACAGGCATTCCTGAGGAATTGCAGCCTAAAATATTTGCACTAAATTTTACAACAAAAAACTCTGGAACAGGTTTAGGCTTGGCAATTTGCAAAGGCATTGTTGAAAATGCGAATGGCAATATTTGGTTTGAAACAGGTATTACTGGAACTACTTTTTTTGTTGAGTTACCATTGGTTGAAAATATATAGTAATAAAATTATGGATTAGTTTATACATATTTTTTTTGCCTGTAAGTTTCATCATCTGCATCGTTTTCACTAAGTTCCTCTGTTGGATTTTTTATAATACCCACCGAAAGTTGAAATAACAGAAACAATAAAACAGAAGATAATAATAATTCGCCCCAAGTAAACCAATAGCCCCAAATACTGTACACAGCAGCTTTTTCGGGATGTGCAGGATTATAAATTACAGTAGTTTCTTCTCCCTGATGTAAACTTCTAAAAACATAATCTGCGTCTATAGAATATATTTTGCTATCAACTTTATAACTTGCTATTGCTTTTTTATTAGACGAAATAGAGATTGATGCTATAGTTGTTTCACCATCAAAATAATCTGGCTCTCGAGTATAAAAAATATAGCAAGCATAACAAATTGCATATAGTGTAACAACAAGTCTAAACATGAATAGTATTCATTAAAATTTTAAATATTATTTGAGGGAGCAACTACATCCAACTTCTTACTTTAGCTATAGCTGCAGTGCGAGATGCAACATCTAACTTCAAATAAATATTACTGATATGAGTTTTGATGGTATTGACAGAAACAAATAAACTATCTGCCATTTGCTGATTGGTTTTTCCTTCATAAATAGCAACAAGTACGTCAAATTCTCTTTCACTAATTTGAGCCAAAATATGTTTGTTAATATTGGCAAGAGCAAGTGTAGGTTTAGTTTCTCGTAAACTAAAATTGTACAAAGCTATCTCAAGTCCAGCCAATACATCTTTTTCTTCAAAAGGCTTTACAATATATCCAGCTGGCTGTGTTTTTTTGGCTCTATCAAGTGTTGCTTTATCGGCGTGTGATGTTAAAAAAATAAATGGCAAATGATATTGTTGATGAATAATTTCTGCTATATCAATTCCATCTTTTTCATCTTCCAAATTTATATCCAGTAACACTGCATCTGGTGTATTCATTTGCAACTGTTGTATAGCTTCTTTGTAAGTATGTGCAATTGCAGATACAGCAAAGTCAATGTTATTGAGGGTTTGTTCAATATCCATTGCTATAAAAGGTTCGTCTTCTACAACAAGAATTCTTATTTCGCTCATATTAATTTTTAGGGTTTTATAAAATTAAACAAGTTTATATTTTGTAATGAATAGTTCTATACAAGTACCATTGTCAACTTCAATATTCATTGTAGCTTGCAATTTTTGCAAAAAAGATTGAATTTTTTATTTACAAGTTGCAAATCAATTTGCAAAATTCCTTTCTCAGTATTTTCAAATGCATACTTTAAAGCATTACTAATTAATTCGTTTAAAATTAAGCCCAACGGAATTACAGTATCTACATCAAGTTCTATTTTATCAATATTAGTTTGCAGTGCAATTTTATTAATTTGTATGTTGTAAGATGTAAATAAACTCTCAATTAATTTCTCAATATATTGCTGTACATCTACACCCATTAAATTATCATCTCTATATAAATTTTGATGAATTAGTGCCATACTTCTCACCCTATTTTTTCCTTCGTTTAAGGCTTGCAAAGCTTTTTCATCGCTAATATTTTTGCTTTGTAAATTCAATAAACTACTAATAACTTGCAAGTTATTTTTCACCCTGTGATGAATTTCTTTCAACAATACTTCCTTTTCTTTTAGCGATACAGAAATAATATTATTTTTTTCTTCCAGTTGCTTATTTATTTTTTGCTTGCTTCTATATAAATATAAAATACCGCCAGCAACAATTGTAACTAAAATAAGTCCAAGTGTATTCAGTAAAATAGTTCTCTTCTTCTCTTTTATTTGCAAATCTTTTAATTGACTTTCTTTATTTAGTAATGCTATTTCTTGTTCTTTTTCTTTGGTTTTATATTTTGCAGCAAGTGCATCTACATTTTTGGTATTTGATTCTACATACTGAGAATCATACAAGGCTTTATACTTTTTAAAATGTGCAAATGCAAGTTTATAGTTATCTGTTTCCTCGTAATATTTAGATAATAATTTATTTATAATACCTGCATATTCTATTTTACTGGGTTTATAGGTTAATGAAGCAGCTTGTTGTAAATAGTTAATTGCATCGCTATAATTTTTGATACCCAAATAAGCTTCACCTTTTCCTAAAATAAATAATGGAAAATCACTACCCTCATTATAAATCGAATCATTCAAACTTTTAAATATTTCTAAGGCTTTTTGATATTCTTGCTTATCATTAAAACACAAGGCTGTATTAAGTTTTATTAAATAAACATTGTATGTATCATCAAAATTGATGGCTAATGGATATGCTTTGGTAAAACTCAAAAAAGCACTATCTATTTTCTTTTCATTTCTATAAGCTGTTCCAATATTTCTATACACAACCGAAAGCCCATAATCATCTTTTAAAGCTCCAAGAATATTAATACAACGTTTATAAAACTCAATAGCATTTTCGTAATTATTCATTCTTCTATACACCTGTGCAGCTTTGTTATAACTTTCAACCAGGTTGCTACTATCTTTTAATTCCTTTCTTATATCAATTGCAAGTAATAAATAATGAAGACTGCTGTCAAGCTTATTTTTATTTAAATTAGTATAGCCAAATTCGTGGTAAATGCCTGCTAAAAAAGTTTTATTGGCTAATTGTTTTGCTGCTGCAATAGCTTTATAAAAATTGTTTTTACATACAATAAAATCATCTTTAATATCGTAACATATTGCAGCACTTAAATAAGATTCTTGTTTAAGAGTGAAGTTGTTTTTTTGTTCGGCAATTGATATTGCCTGATTGGCGTATAGTAAAGCTTCATCTGTTTTTGTTTTGCATAAAATTAAACTTAAACTATTAAGTGTTCTGCACTTTACACTATCACTTTTTGTAGTATTTATTTTATTCAACAACTCATTTTCTGTTTGTGCGTTTGTGGTAATAGTTACACAAAACAAAATCAATATTATAAGTAGTATTTTTTTGCAAAAAAATGTAGAATTAGACAACATTAGAATTGGCTTGATAATGAAAGTTATGTAGCAGCAGTATTCGCAAGGAATATGTGCATAAAAAAAGCGTTTCAATTTGAAACGCTTTTTTGTTGTTGCGAGGAGAAGGATCGAACTTCTGACCTTTGGGTTATGAGCCCAACGAGCTACCGCTGCTCTACCTCGCGATGTAGTTGGAGTGCAAATGTAGGCGGATGTTTGTAACTACCAAATTTAATATCAAAAATTAGCAAAATAATTAATACACTAAATCTTCATAAGCTGCTTGCAATTCGCTGTAACTATGATTATCCCTGACTTCCTTGGCTATTTTCATTCCTTTTTCGTAATATAAAATAGCTTTATCATTTTCATTCAATCGCTCAAATAATTTTGCTAAGTGATAATATGAGCCAACGTATTTTTCGTTTAATTCGAGAAGTTGAATAAATAAATCTTTTGCTTTTACATCATCACCAATTTTTATATACTCTAATGCCAAAGCGTGCAACAAAAAACTATCATTTGGACTTTGAACTAAAAAAGCATTAATTTTTTCTATGTTGCTCATTAATGTTTTGTATTTAAATAAAAATAAAAAGCTACCTGCACCACAAAACAAATAAGATTTATAAAGAATAGTACTTTAGGTATGGTATGTTTTTTTCCAAAAATAACAGCTAATAAACTTGAAATTAAAACAATCACATTTAGAATAATAGCAAGAACCGCCAATATTAAAATTGTAGCAGCTAACCATTGATATTGTTCAACATAATGAATATATGTTAATGGTATCAACAAGAAAAAACAGATATTACTTATAACAGCAATTCTATTCAAAAATTTCATAAAAAAATATTTGGGTCAAATATCATTAATTTGCTGCTAATAAAATTTTGTAATGAAAAATATTAATTGGAAAAAGCTAATTCCACACCTTATTGCAGTTGCCATTTTTGCAATTATTGCTATCATTTATTGTAAGCCTGCTTTTGACGGAAAAGTATTGCAACAAGATGACACTTCGCAATGGAGAGCTATGGCTCAAAGCTCTTTTAAATTTAAAGAAACTCATGGTCATTTTCCTTTATGGACAAATAGTATGTTTTGTGGTATGCCTGCATATCAAATTGCAATGGATTTAGAAAATCTATTTAGTACAGAACCTTTAAATAAAATTGTAACATTAGGCTTGCCAAAACCTGCAAGTTTCTTTTTCTTGGCTTGCATTTGCTTTTATTTCCTAGCTTGTGCATTACGCTGCAATCCTTATGTGGCAATAGCTACAGCACTAAGTTATGCTTATTGCACATACAATCCAATTATAATAGCAGTTGGTCACGAAACTAAAATGCTTGCTATAGCCTGGATGCCTGCATTAATTGGGTCTTTGGTTTTATTATTTGATAAAAAATATATTTGGGGAACTTTTCTCACAGCATTTACAAGTGCATATTTAATTGGAGCCAATCACTTGCAGATTACATATTACACAGCTATCATTATCATTTTTATGTCAATTAGTTTTGCTGTGTATTGCTTTATACACAAGCAAATAAAACATTTGTTTGTTGTAGCAGCGTTAGCAATACTTGCAGCTTTTGTTGGTGTGGGTAATAATATTATGACCTTAAGAACAACGAGTGAATATGGTAAATTATCCATTCGTGGTGGAAGTGCTTTAGCTACAGATAATGACAAGGGCAAAGCAACTAAAACTGGTTTGAATAAAGATTATGCAATGAGTTATAGTTTATTTAAAACTGAACCATTGGCAATGATGATTCCTAGAGCTTTTGGTGGTGGAAGTGGTGAAATAGACGAAGCTAAATCTAAAGCATCTGAAAAATTATTAGAGATGCAACCACAACTAGCTCAACAATTACAAGGTTATATTCAAGCATCTTATTGGGGTGGAATTGGTGCTACTGCTGGTCCACCATATATTGGTGCAATAGTTTGTTTTTTAGCGTTTATAGGTTTTGTTATTTTAGATAATAAATATAAATGGTGGATTTTAGGTTGCACAGTATTTACATTAATGTTAAGTTGGGGTAAATATTTTGATGGCTTTAACACTTGGATGCTTGCACATTTACCTGCTTACGACAAATTTAGAGCACCTAGTATGATTTTAGTTGTGCCAACATTTTTGCTTACAATGATGGCTGCATTAGCGTTACAAGAAATTGTTAATACAGAAAACAAAGAA
>JAPLER010000182.1:0-4296 GCA_026391115.1 Bacteroidota bacterium
AATTCTAGTGTGTTGAATTTTACTTTAGGAGGCACTGCTAATTTCATTTGAAAACCAATGTTTTTTTTTATGTCTATTAAATGATAACTACCCTTTTCAGAATAAACAATTTTTGCATTATTTAGTAGTTTAATATTGGTGATATAGAATTTAAGGTTGGTAAATACAATGCTATCATTAGAGTTTGGTAGCAGATAATTTATGGAGTCGAATTGTAGTTTATTCGCTTTGTAAGTTGCATCAATATTTAAACTTATACTATTTTTAATTTGTGCATTTGCACAAATATGTAAATAACAAATAGCAAACAAAAATATTGCAAATCTCATCATTAACTTTTAAACGAAAATAATACACAAAGCCTTTTAAAAGAGAGGATGTATATTAACTAAAAGCTATACTAAATTGCTTAATATAGCTTCAACTATTAGTGCCCAAGACAGGATTCGAACCTGCACACCCTTGCGAGTACCACCACCTCAAGGTGGCTTGTCTACCAATTTCAACACCTGGGCATAAACGGCAAATGTAAATAGTTTGATGGAAGTCTTTAAAAGAAAAAGGTTATTTCAAATTGAAATAACCTTTTTGTGATCCCGTTGGGACTCGAACCCAAGACCCCATCATTAAAAGTGATGTGCTCTACCAACTGAGCTACGAGATCTACCCTTTTTTGTTTGGAGTGCAAAAGTAGGCTTGCAAGTTAATTGACCAAATATTTTGTAAAGTTTTTTTTAAATATTTCCAAACTTATTATTTATACACAAACTTGTTATTTCAATAATTGATATCTAACGCCAACATAAACTATTCTTCCATTTACATTGCCCCAAATCATTGATGCATCAAAATATTTACTAAAAGGTTGAGCAGCATCAATGAACAATTTATCTTGTATTGCATTAGCGATATTTTCGGCTCCTGCATAAATACTCAATTTTTTATCAAACTCTTTTGTTATTTGTGCAGCTATTTGTATGTAGCTAGGAGAGTAGTTATCCATTTGTTTATCTACAGGGTTGTTATGTGTCATAGGTAATCTTTTTGCACCAACCCATTGCGTAGTAATATCAAATAGCCAATTGTCTTTAGTAGCATAAGCTACATTTATAAATGCTTTATTACTCGCTGTTAAAGGTTTTTGAAGTAACTCATTCGAATAAGTGTTTTTTACATCAAGCCATTTATAAGCAATTCTAATATCTAATTTTTTTATAATCTCATAATTTATTTCTGCTTGAATAGTATTACTGTAAGATTTACCATTTAGATTATAAAACAATATTTTTTGCGGGTTTGCATCTACATCTACTACACTTTGATTTACAAATGATGTACGATAGACATCAATACTTATAAAGCCTTGATGGTGATTGAGATTAAATTTTTGTAACAAATTGAAGCCATAATTCCAAGCTTTTTCTGGCTGTAAACCATAACCATAATTTGAAGTGGTATTAATAATTTCATATTTTCTTGAGCTTGCAAAAAAGCCATTGTTCTCTGCAAAAATATTAGCTGTTCTAAAACCTGAACCAGCAGAAACTCTTAGTATTGTATTGTTAGTAAAATTGTATTTAAGATGTATGCGTGGTGTTATAATGTTTCCATACTCATTATGTTTATCTAATCTAATACCACCAACAGCAGTAAACTTATCGTTTGGTGTAAAAGTATATTCGCCAAAAATGCCATATACAGTTTCTTTTCTATTGTATTTGTTTATCGCAAAATTTTCTTCATAGTTCTCATTTATCAAGCTCATACCTAATCTGTATTTGTGTGTAGTAGAGTTGATAATTGACTGGAAAATAAGATTTCCATAGAAAGAATTTTGATTACCAGTATAGTCATTTATACCATAAAAAGAATGATTGGTGTATTGGTTTGAAGATACTATTAAACCAATACTTTTATACTTGGTATTAGGGAAAACATAACCAATTTTTCCTGTTAATAAAACTTGATTCAAATCAATACCAACACCATATTTATTAGTAGTTAGTTTATCTGTATTTTCATTAAAACTTAACTCTCCTGCAATACGTTTATCTTGTAAATATTTTACAATAAATTGTGTTTCCAAACCTTTATTATTTTCAAATTTCCATCTGTTAATAATATTGAATTGATTACCTAATGGTACATCCAAAAAACCATCGTTGTTAGCATCATTTTTTATCGAAACCCCATTGGCATGAATCAAGAATGAAGTGTTTAAGTTGTTAGTTATTTTACTTGAAAGATTTGCAGAGGCTTCTAATCTGCCAAGATTATTTGCATAGGCATTCACAAAAAGTTTTTCGGTATTATCTGCTTTCTTTTCTTCAATATTAATTTGACCTGCTATGCTTTCAAATCCATTTGCAACACTGCCTACACCTTTTGTTACTTGAATACTTTCTACAAATGGACCAGGAACAAACGTTAAACCAAATGCTCCTGCTAAACCTCTAATTTCAGGTACGTTTTCAGTAGTAAGTTGTGTGTAATTACCACTTAAACCTAATAATTGAATTTGCTTAATACCAGTAACACCATCACTATAACTTACATCAATACTTGGACTAGTTTCAAAACTTTCGCTAAGGTTGCAACAAGCTGCTTTACTTAATTCTTTTGCTGTAATAGTTAATGTGTTTGTATTGACAGTATTGGCAATGAAACTTGAAAATTTTTTGCTTTCAACTTTTACTTCATTCAAAATTTCTGTTTTTGTTGTTGAGTCTTTTTTTACAACTGTTTTTGCCGTTGTATCTGGTATTTTTTTACTAACAGTATCTTTAATTAGTATAGGTAGAGTATCAATTTTTTTTTGATAAGTTGTGTCTGCAAATTGCTTTAATCTATCGTACTTGCAACATTCTGGCAACTTATTATAAATAGCAGTAGTAGTGATATATCCTTGACTCTCGTGCCCTATAGCAGCTAGCTTTTTTTGAATAATTTGTTTGCTCAGTTTTATACTATCAAAGCTTACTGTAAGTAACTGTGTTTCAATGTTCCAATTGGCTTTATGTACTCCAGCATTTTTAAGTGTTTGTTCAATTCTGTCTTTACATTGTTGGCAATTGCCTGCAACAATAAATTTTTCTGTTTTATAGTTTTTTTGTTGACAATATGCTGTTGTGTTAATTAATACAAGCAATATTGCTATGAAATATTTTGTGTTCATTATAAAATAATTTAATATAAAAAAATCGATACAAGTTATAAAATAACTAGCTTGTTTTTTAATATTAAATTCTATAAGTACAGTAAAGAATGTGTCTTTTAAAACTAAATTTGGGAGGAGGGAGTTGGTAAAACTCTTTTTGGGTCGTAGCTATATTTTTACTACTAAACGTATAGTTACAATGATGAATTACATTGTCGTAAACACCTTGTTCAAAGTTGGAGTTTTCTGCGTTGCTAACCTTTTGATCTGTTTTAAGTTTTACTTTTACTTTTTCATTTTTGCAGCAACCTTTCTTTAAATCTCCTTTACAGTTTTTACCTTTATTAGTAGTTGTAAAAGATATAGTTTTAAGCTTGCCACAACAATAAAAATAGTTAAGACTTACCCCAAAAGAAGAAATGGAATAACAAACTAAAATTAATATGGTCAATAATTTTTTCAACAATGCAAATGTATAACTCTTTAATTTAGACCTAGTTTATTTATTATTGCTAATGCCAATTTTTTGTTTAACATATTCCTTGTTATTGATACAGTTCAACATAAAATCTGCTGTATTGCCCGTACTAATAACACCAATATTCTGTTTTGGTAAATAAGAAATATTGGTTGTGTAATTGTAATTAACTTCTACATTTAGTATTTTGTTGGGGCAGATCAATGTCCAGTCTAAAGTAGAGTTTTCTAATTGATGCAATACATTCAAATGCTCTGCTGCTATTGGTTTTAATTCTTCAGGATATTCTTCTTCGTCCATTATTAATGTATCAACAGTTAAATTTAAAATACTTTCATTACCTAATGCTATAATGCGTTTAATTTTAGCCTTTTGCATTTGTGTAATAATATTTTTAGTGCCTAAGCTTCTTGTTCTATCTAATCCATCTAAACCACCACCAAGGCAAGATATAACTACATCACAATGTTCAATAGCTTTCTCAATATCATCTTCGTCAAACACATAACCTTTAACAGCAGTAAACGTATCTAGATGCAAATCTTTATCTATAAGCGTTGCAATATTTCTATCAAATGCAGTAACGGTATAGTTTTTTGTCAATGCTTGATGTATAAGTTCTAAACCAATATTGCTTGTTGCTCCAAAAATTGTGATGTTC
>JAPLER010000182.1:4370-9613 GCA_026391115.1 Bacteroidota bacterium
AAGGTCTTTGTTTTTAAACAAAGACCTTTTTTAAATGTGACTATAAAATTTCTACTAATTCTAAATCAAATGTTAAATCTTTTCCTGCCAAGGGATGATTGCCATCAAGCTTTACAAATTCTTCACTAACATCAACAATAACTACTGGAAATTGTTGACCTTCTTGGCTATTCATTTGCAATTGCATACCAACTTCTGGTTGCAAATCTTGTGGAAATTGACTACGTGGAAAATCCATAATCATTTCTGGAGCAGATGGTCCATAAGCTTCCATAAATGGTATATGAATTGTTTTTTTATCCCCAACAACCATATTCATTACACCAATGTCAAAACCAGGAATTACCATTCCGCTGCCTACTTCAAACTCTAGAGGTTCGCGTTGTAGCGATGAATCGAATACAGTGCTATCGCTTAATGTACCATGATAGTGAATTTTAATTTTGTCACCCGATTTTACTTGTTGCATTATTATTTCTTTTTTTGAAAAGCAAAGAAAAGGCTTTATACTTTGCTAATTAACTTTAGTATAATAATTGAACAATTTTATCAATTGTTTAACTTTTATTTGCAAGTAACAATCATAAAAAATGAAACCAATTAACCTTCGTTCATTTGCACAGAAAGTAAGTAAAAATAAAGTAGCGTTTAAAAAATATTTGGGTAAAGTTGAAAAAAAAGCACCTAAGAATTTGTACAGTACAATGTTACAAATTAACAAAGAAGTTTGGGACGAAGTAGATTGTTTAACTTGTGCTAATTGTTGTAAAAAAATGACTCCAACTTTTACAAATAAAGATGTTACTAGAATTGCTGCACATCTTGATATGACAACAACTGAGTTTAAAGACAAATGGTTGTATTATGATGAAAAGGATGGTGATTGGATGAATACAAAACAGCCTTGCCAATTTTTAAATTCAAAAAATAATATGTGCAGTATTTATGAAGTAAGACCAGCTGATTGTTCTGGCTTTCCTCATTTTACCAAAAAAAATCCTACATTATACTTGCACGTTCATCAGCAAAACATTCAATATTGCCCAGCAACTTATAGAATGGTTGAAAAATTAATAGAGAAATTATAAGGCATTGTTATAGATTTTTAAATAAAAACTCCAAAATTATTTTGTTTTGGAGATTTATTAAACTACACATTTATTAAAATCTAAAGACCAATTCCATTAACAGCCTTCTCTGTTGCATTCTTTGCCAAATGCCCAACTTCCCAACCAAAATAATTTGATGCATTGTTAAAGCAAATGTCTTTGATAATAGAGCCAACCAATTCAATATCGTTTGGCATTTCACCATTTTCAATTTCTGTGCCAAATAAATTACACAAAAGCCTTCTAAAATATTCATGTCTTGGGAACGATAAAAAGCTTCTACTATCAGTTAACATTCCAACCATCTTGCTCACCAAACCCATATTAGATAAGGCATTCAGTTGTTTTATCATTCCATCTTTTTGATCTAAAAACCACCAGCCACTACCCAACTGAATTTTACCTGCACTGCTACCATCGTTGAAATTACCAATCATTGTAGCCATTAATTCATTATCGGCAGGATTCAAATTATACAAAATAGTTTTTGCTAATTTATTGTTGGTATCTAATCTATCTAAAAATTTCGAAAGAGCTTTTCCTTGAGAGAAATCTCCAATAGAATCCCAACCAGTATCTGCTCCCAATACACGATTCATTCTGCTATTATTATTTCTTAATGCACCTAAATGATATTGTTGAATCCATCCTTTTTCACAATCCCATTCTGCAAACCATTGAAGCATTGCACTTTTAAATTGAAGTTGTTCGTGATTGCCCAAAGCCTTGCCAGTTCTTAGTTTCACAAAATAATTTTCAATATCAGCTTGTGTAAAATCTTCTGCATACATTTCTTCCAAACCGTGATCACTTACTTTACAACCAACACTTGCAAAAAAATCATGTCGAGATTGCAATGCAATCAAATAATCATTTAAAGATTTTATGTTTGAATCACATACAGTTTCTAACTTATCTACATAACTATTGAACCTTGCCACATCGCTTACATCCATTGCTTTATCAGGACGAAATGCAGGCAGAATAGGTATTTCAAAACCTTCGTTCTTTAATTGAATATGATAATTCAAATCATCAATTGGGTCATCAGTTGTGCAAACTGTGACCACATTCATCTTACGTAATAAGTTCTTTACAGAATATTCCGGCGTTCTCAATTTAGCAGAACATTCATCGTAAATTCTTTTAGCAGAACTTTCATTCAATATTTCGTGAACATCAAAATAACGTTGTAGTTCAAGGTGTGTCCAGTGATACAAAGGATTTCTTAATGTGTAAGGAACTGTTTTTGCCCAAGCATAAAATTTTTCCCAATCACTTGCGTCGCCAGTAATAAATTTTTCATCAACACCATTTGTACGCATTGCACGCCATTTATAGTGGTCGCCATACAACCAAACCTGCGTAAGGTTTTCAAAGTTTTTATCTTCTGCAATCTGTTGTTGTGGCAAATGGCAGTGATAATCAATGATTGGCATATCCTTAGCATACTGATGATATAAAATTTCAGCAGTTTTGTTGCTTAAAAGGAAGTTCTCATCTAAAAACTTTTTCATTTTCTTTTATTTATATTTTTTAACAAAGCCTTAAGGCTATTGATTTTTATTATTATTATTTACCAGCTTTTGTAATTCTATTTATCGTCTGTTGCGTCGCACTCTTCAACGTTCAGAACGCTCTTGAGCTTTTCTTTTTTACCACAGAGAAAACAGAGTTTTTTCACAAAGAACACATAGAACAAACTCATTAACTCTGTGTAAAATCTTAGTGTACTCTGTGGTAAAAAATCGTACATCGTAAATTTCTAAAGGCTTACTCCCCTTTTCCAAGGAATAAAATCATCCTGATTCAACTGCACAGCTTTTGGAATAACTTCACCACTTGCAGCTTTAATACAATATTCTAAAATCTCTTCACCCATTTGTTGCAATGTTTTTTCGCCACTAATAACACCACCACAATCAATATCAATAATATCAGCCATTCGGTTTGCCAATATTGAATTTGTGGCGACTTTAATGGTTGGGCAAACAGGGTTTCCTGTTGGCGTACCCAAACCAGTTGTAAATAAAATCAATGTTGCCCCACTAGCTGCTTTACCTGTTGTAGCTTCCACATCATTGCCTGGTGTACAAACTAAATTCAATCCAGATTTTACAGCAGGTTCAGTATAATCTAATACATCAACTACAGGGCTTGTGCCACCTTTTTTTGCAGCACCATTGCTTTTTATTGCATCTGTTATTAAACCATCTTTTATATTACCTGGTGATGGATTAAAACTAAAACCACTACCTACTTTTTCAGCACTATCACTATATGCTTTCATCAAACTAATAAACTTTTTAGCTGATGTTTCTTCAATCGTTCTATCAATTAAATCTTGCTCTGCACCACACAATTCAGGAAACTCTGCCAGCAAAACTTTACCACCCAAAGCAACTAATAAATCACTTGTTACGCCAACAGCAGGATTTGCAGAGATGCCACTAAAACCATCACTACCACCACATTTCACGCCCAACACCAACTTGTCGAGCGATGCAGGTTTTCTTTCAAGGTTATTAATTTCAACCAAGCCCAAGAATGTTTTTTTTATAGCATCACTAATCAATTGTTCTTCACTTTGAGATTGTTGTTGCTCGAAAATAAACATCGGTTTATCGAACTTAGGATTTCTTTCTTTTAAATCATTTAAGAAATCTTGTGTCTGTAAATTTTGGCAACCAAGGCTTAAAACTGTTATCCCTGCTACGTTTGGATGATCGGCATATGCAGCTAACAATTTACTTAACACAGCAGCATCTTGACGAATACCACCACAACCACCTTGGTGATTTAAGAATTTAATACCATCCACATTTTTAAAAGGACGATTTTGATGATTTGAAACTGGCGTTGCTGCCAATGAAATCGTTTCTAAATTTTCGCCTTTATTATATGCTTCTAATAATTGATGTGTATAGCTTTTGTATTTGTCAGTTACTTCATACCCTAATTCATTATATAGTGCTTCTTTAATCACATCTAAATTCCTATTTTCACAAAAAACGGTAGGGACAAACAACCAATAATTTGCTGTACCAACTCTACCATCGCTTCTGTGATAACCATTAAAGGTTTTATGAGCAAATTTTGAAACATCAGGTGCGTGCCACTCAAAGTTACTTGGTCGAAATGTATAAGGTTCGGCAGCGTGTTTTAAATTGTCTGTACTCATTCCCATTCCTCTTAAAACAAGCTGTTGTGTTTTACCTACTAACACACCATACATATACACTTCTTCACCAGTTTGCATATCGTTCATATAAAACTTATGCTTTGCAGGAATGTCTTCTTGAAGTATATAGGTTTCTCCTTCAAATGCAATGCTTTCACCTTTTACAAGGTCTTGCAAGGCTACAATTACATTATCTTTTTTATTAATTTTTAAAACTCTATTTGACATACTTTTTATTCTTTTCTTTTGCCACAAAGGCACCAAGACACGAAAAATATTTACTTTGAGCCTTTGTGTATTAGTGGCTATTAAATTTTAACTTCTAAACTCTTAATATTTTCAATCACTTCAAAGAATTTATTATTCATAAATAACTTCAAGTATTTGGTTACTGCATCTGCAAAACCTTCTAATTTATTCAAATCAACACTCCAAATACTTTCGTTACTTAACACAGCTTTCACAACTTCTTCAGAATCATAATTTTGCCAAACTTCAAAGTAGTAACCTGCAAATTCATCCTGAATATGATAGCTTGTTCCATTATTGTTTCCAAAATATTTATCACCATCTTTTGTAGCAGCTTTCATAAACAACAAATAAGCTGCAAATCCAATAGCCATATACTGCGGCACATTGTTAAAGCGATTATAATGCTCTAATAAAAGAGGCACATTTCGCATTTTCATTTTGCCAGTAAAATTCAAAGTTATACTCAACCAACGATGGTCTATGTAAGGATTACGAAAACGATCTAGTACATTTTTTGCAAAATCGTAAGACTCTAATCTTGTGATTTCAACATTCTCAATGCAAGGTCCAATTTCGTGTTTCATTAAATCATATACAAACAAGTTCATAGACTTATTTGCCATTGCATCTTTAACTACATCAAAGCCTGCAAGAAATGCCAAACCACAGCTGAAAGTGTGAGTACCATTGAGTAAACGAAG
>JAPLER010000224.1 GCA_026391115.1 Bacteroidota bacterium
ATATCTGTGTGGTCAAGTAATTTGCTAACGTGTTCTATTCTCATTCCATTATTTAAAGCGTTGGTTGCGAATGTGTGCCTTGACAAGTGAAACGATAAGTTGAACTGTAAACCCATTTTTTTGCCATAGCTTCTTAAATAGAATGTTGAATTTTGATTGGCTTTGCTAATTACATTGAAATGATACTCTTCTGTTTTCTTCTCAAAATCTTTATCATCAACAATAGGAAACACAAAATCATCTGGGCTGGCATTTGGTTTTATGTATTGATCTAAAATATTCAAAGCTGTTGCACCAATTTTGAACTGGTGTACTCTGTTGGTTTTGCGAATGAGTTTTTTAATTCTGTGTTCTTCTTTATTGAAGTGTTTTACTTGCAAGGTTATCACATCGCTAAACCTTAAGCCACCTGCATAAATTGAGAAAATAAACATATCCCTATATACTTTGCCTTTGCTGCTCTGATTGATTTCTAAATTACTTAATTGCTCAACTTGTTCTTTGTTTAAAAACAATCTTTTACCCTTGTCTTTTTTGATTTTTACTTTGCTGAAAGGATATAAGGTTTCGGGAATTACATCTTCTCTTTGAGCATCTTTGAAGATAATAGAAAGTATTTTTAGTGAGTAGTGTTGTGTGGTTGCACCATTCTTTGAAACATTACCCATATAAGCCACATAATCATTTAACGTGGTTACTGTAATATCATCAAAATAAACATCCTTGCTGCCCAGGAATGTTTCAAACTTTTTTACATAATTAAAGTAGCTATCATAGGTACGATAAGAAACATTGCCTTTTGTTTTTTCAATTCTTGCATAGGCATACTCAAAGAAGTTTGGTATTTCTTTTCCTTTGATGGCATCCTTCAATTTTTTGATAGATACCGATTTTCTTTTTCGTTCAAGGTCTGCAACTTGCCCTTCTGCATCTGCTAACTTTTGCATTAAAGCTGCATTCATTCTGGCACTATTGGGATGGTTCTTTTTTACCCTTTGCTTTTCATCATCCCATTCGTTTTGCTTGAGCTTTACGCCAGCTGTGATAAATTTTGTTTTTCTATCTTTAATAACCCTGATGTATAAAGGGCTGTGACCTGTTGCATCTTCTTGGTGTGTACGAAGTACCAATTTAACTGAAGCCATAAAAGTTTTTTTTAATTGTTGTTGTACTATATTTACAAAGTGGTGCAAACCGATGAAAGTATTGTAAACACTACTATTTCAAAGGGGTGCAACTTGGTACAAAGGTACAACATTTGGTACAACAAATGAGTGTTTTAGTTACTTTTATTTGCTTTGATTTATCCACAGAAAAAAATAAAAGTCAATATTAATAGGCATTACAGAGCATTTGGAAACATTGGATAAAATATAATAGATAACATTAGGTTTGGCATTATTGGGGCTTGACGAATATTGTCTCAGCATTTGTTCTTTGTTGTGCTTTAGTTCGGGCTGGACGTTATAAATTTGGCTTATGAATAAAACATCAGCAATATTGCAATCATTGGGCTTTAGTTATGGGCAGACGGAATACTAATTCCCCAACAAACGCCAAGCCTTTTTCGTTGGTAGCAATGTTAATGAAACCTTAGTTGATACGTTTATTTTTAAAACAAAAAAAATATGAATTATTATTACTCAAAAGATGGACAAACATTAGGTCCATTATCTGTAGAAGAGTTAATTAAAGTAATTGACAGAAATACTTTAGTTTGGAATGCAGATGGCTCTATGCAGAATTGGCAAGCAGCAAATAGTGTGTCAGAGTTGTCGGCATATTTCAACATTCCACCACCACCACCTACTGCAAATGAAACTGCAAAAACAACTATTCCACCACCACCACTTACGACAAATGAAACTGCAAAAACAACTATTCAAGCACCACCCCAAAAAGGTAGCTCTAAAGTACTATTTCTTTTAGTCATAATTGGGATTGGTATAGCAAGCTATTTTTTTTATAATAAATCTCATCACGTTCAGTATGATGATGATGGTGAGGCTTATTATAACTGTACAAATTGCGGAAAAAGCTTTTCTAAACGTGGTTGTACTTGGGGATACTTTGACAGTCAAAACAGTTGTGGTTGTGGTAATTCAATTGGTGGTGGCGATGTGATGTCTAATCATTACTGTTCAAAAAAGTGCTGTATACAAGCTCACGATGGAGCTAAAGTAATTGAATGATTATAACATTAATTGTGAGATTTTAAATGTAAATGATATGCAATATTATTATGCAAAAAATGGACAAACGTTAGGTCCATTAGCAATTAAAGAATTGGTTAAATTTATTGATAGAGATACAATGATTTGGTGCATTACAGGTAGTAATCAAGAATGGAAACCTGCTAAAGACATCCCAGAAATAAACATTGCATTGATACCACTACCACCTTTAAATGTACAAAAGAATAATCCACCACCACTACCAAGTGTAATCCAAAGTTATTCTTTTCCACCACCATTGAATACAACAACTAATAGTTTGCCTAATTCTAATGTTAATTTATACATCGAAAGTGAAAAGAAAAATAAAGTAGACAATTTTCAAGCAGCTACATCGGGTGCTTCCAACATCAGCAAAACTTTTTTTTATGTTGTCTTTGGCATCATTGGGATATTAATTATCCGAGCTTGCCATTAAATTCTTTTATTTACCGTTGTGTAATAGCATCAACATCAACAGCAGTAATTCTATTATCCAATGCTATAGAACGACAGAGTAGAGAAACACTGCTACCAACATTAGGTTTGGCATTATTGGGGCTTGACGAATATTGCCTCAACATTTGTTCTTTATTGTACTTCAGTTCGGGCAGGACGTTATAAATTTGGCTTATGAATAATACATCAGCAATATTGCAATTATTGAGCTTCGGTTATGGGCAGACGGAACGCTAATTCCCCAACAACGCCAAGCCTTTTTCGTTATATGCCATTCTACAGAACGGGTAACTAAGATAAAAAAGAGTATCTTTGAAAAAAAATTAATAATAAATAAATGAGTATAAAATACGAAACAGCAGAGGATGTATTGAATATGCTTGAAGAACCAAATTTTGATGCCAGAAGAGAGTATTTTAGACATAAAAACACACTTTTATTTCACGGAGATATACTAAATAATCAATTATTTGACAAAGAATTCATTGATTTGATAGTCACTTCGCCACCATATAATGTAGGAATAGATTATAATTCAAACAATGATGAACTAAGTTACGAGCAATATCTTGAATTTTCCGAGAAGTGGATGCAAAATTGCTTTAATTGGAGTAAAACTCAAGCAAGGTTTTGTTTAAATATTCCACTAGATAAAAATAAAGGTGGACATAGGTCAGTTGGGGCAGATTTGACAAAAATTGCTCAGAAAGTAGGTTGGAAATATAAAACTACAATAATTTGGAATGAAGGTAATATTTCTAGAAGAACTGCTTGGGGTTCTTGGAAATCAGCTTCTTCGCCTGTTGTGATTGCACCTGTAGAACTTATTGTGGTACTCTTTAAAGATGAATGGAAGAAAACAAATGGTTCTAAAATTTCAGATGTTACAGGTGATGAGTTTAAAGACTGGACACAAGGAGTATGGGTTTTTAATGGGGAAAGTAAAAAACGAATAGGACACCCTGCACCTTTCCCAAAGGAACTACCATACAGGTGTATAAAATTGTTTAGCTATCAAAATGATTTAATATTTGATCCATTTGTTGGTAGTGGTACAACACTTTTAGTAGCTCAAAATTTAGATAGAAAGGCAATTGGTACTGACATAGATTGCACATACTGCGAATTAGCAAAAAATAGAATTTTACAAGAAACTGGTTCAATAATTTTTTCAGAAAATGGCAAATAATATTTCACAGTTAGAACTAATTAAAGAGTTTTATTTAAAAAATCCGTTAAGAGACATTCCTCACAAAGAAGTAGTAGAATGGCTATTAAAAGAGTATAAAGAAAGGACAGGACAAGTTTTTGCTGACCCCGACAGAGGAATTCGTTCATTGTCACAGAAAGGATTTTTAATTAAAGTCGCGAAAGGTGTATATAGATATGACCCTGATTACGAACATAATCGAATGCTAGAAGACTTTACACCAGCTCAAAAAAAAGAAATATTAGAAAGAGATGGTTATAAATGTGTAATTTGTGGTAGAGGCAGACAAGACGGTATAGAATTACATATTGACCACATTAAAGCTAAAGATTTTGGAGGTGAAGCAACAATAGAAAATGGGCAGACACTATGTGCTCAACATAATTTTTTAAAGAAAAACTTTAAGCAGACCGAAACTGGAAAGAAAATGTTTATTCGCCTTTACGAATTAGCAAAAATCCAAGAAGACATAATTCTTCAAACATTTTGTGCAGAAATTTTAGAAGTCTTTGAAAAGAACAATATAAATGGCCACATTGAATGGAAGAAATAAGAACGGCATATAACATTAGGTTTGGCATTATTGGGGCAGACGAATATTGCCTCAGCATTTGTTTATTTATTGAGCTTCAGTTCGGGCTTGACGTTATAAATTTGGCTTATGAATAAAACATCAGCAATATTGCAATCATTGGGCTTTGGTTATGGGCAGACGGAATGCTAATTCCCCAACAAACGCCAAGCCTTTTTCGTTATCGGCAACCCTAACAGACCACACTAAAAACAAGATGACAACTAAATATTTTGACAAATTATTAGCAGAAATTTCAAAAACGGGCAAGCCAAATATTGAAGACAGTGAAAATATTAGCAAATTTTTTATCCCAGTTAATTCGACACGAAATTCCATTTTAGAAGAACAGGACAAAATTCCAAAATTCCTTTTTTTTATAAATTCAGGTTTTATGCGACTGTTTTACTATGACGACAATGGAGAAGAACAAACAACTTTTTTATGTTCACAAACAGGTTTCATAGCCTCATTTTCATCGCTAATTAATCAAACAAAAGCCACAGAAAATGTAGAATGTATAACAGATTGTGAGTTATTAAAAATTTCTTACGTTGATGCAAAACAACTTGTAGAAAAAAGCGAAATTTTCAAAAACTTTTTTTTAGTAATGTTTGAAAAATCTATATCGTCAGCAACATTAAGAGCTAATGATTTAGCATTATTAAATGCAGAGCAACGCTACCAGAAAATGATAGACCAACAACCACATTTTATTCAAAATATTCCACTTCAATACATAGCTTCCTATTTAGGGATAAAACCACAAAGCTTGAGTAGAATTAGAAAACAATTCATTAAGTAACATTTGTGAAGTAGAATGAAATTTTGATTTTAGACTTTTGCATTTCATTTAATAATAATCATAAAATGGAAGCATTAAAAGAAATCTTAAAACAACTACCCACAGCATTCGGACAATCCTTGATGAACTATGGAATTATTGTTGTAGTTTATTTAGTGGTGTGGAAACTATTAAAAAAACGACTTCAAAATTGGCGAATACAGTTGAAAGAAAGGGTTGATGCCAAACAAATAAAGTCAGAGTTAGTAAATAGCCTTTTTACTTTGATGGTAAGTACTTTTTTTGTTTTTATAATTTATCTTATGAAATCAAAGGGCTACACAAAAATATATACAGACATCAACGAGTACCCAAAGTTCTTTGCAATCGGTGGATTTTTCGTTTTTATATTATTGGACGATACTTGGTTTTATTGGATACACCGACTTTTGCACCACCCAAGAATTTTTAAGTACATTCATAAAGTTCATCATAAAAGTATAGACGTAAATCCGTTTACGTCTCTTTCATTTCATTGGGCGGAAGCCTTATTACTTACCTTTTGGATTGTTCCTGTAAGTATGATTTTTCCGATGTATGTACCTGCACTTGGAATATTGCAGATTTGGGGCTTTTTAGACAATATAAAATCACATCTTGGATATGAGTTTTTTCCGAGTTGGTGGAATAAAAGTTTTGGGAAATTAATGACATCAAGCACACATCATAATATGCACCACAGTAAATTTAATGGAAATTATGGAGTGCATTTTCGCATTTGGGACAAACTTTTAGGAACAGAATTTAACGACTACGAAAAAACATTTGACGAAATACAAGACCGAAAAAAGGCAAAGCCAATCATTACAACGTTATTGCTTTTTATTTCGTTAACTGCTTTCTCACAAACTTCAAACAGCATAATAGGAAATTGGAAAGACCAAACGCATCCTGAAAAGCAAGTGCAAATGTATCTTGGAGCAGACAACAAAATATATGGAAAGTCCTCTAACAATACGATTGTTTTCAAAGCTTTAATATGGGACAATACTGCAAAAATTTACAACGGAATACTTATAAACCCAGACAACAAGGAAGAATTTAAAATAAAAATTAGCCTAAAGAATAATGACACATTTGTTTTTTCAGTAAAGAAATTTATTATTTCAAAAGGGTTTCAATTTATTAGATTTTAAGCGTATAATAAACACAAGACAGCTTTCTTTATTGACACGAAAGAAGGGCAGCCGATAACAAGGGGTTTGGCAAAAGTGGGGCAGACGGAAAAACAATGAACTTTTTGTAATTCTATGTGGCTTTTGTTCCAGCTTGACGGAATTCTATTTGGCTTTTTGTTGTTATCTTCATCATCAGTTTTTCAATCAGCAGCGGTTGTGGGCGGACGGAATTCTATTTCCCCACCTTCGCCAAGCCCTGTTCGTTAAATGCCATTTTACGACACAGGCTGCGTGTTCAAAATTTCAATAGCTTTTTGAGCATCTTTATAAGTTAGACCAATCCAACTATTTGTTTTTACAAA
>JAPLER010000174.1 GCA_026391115.1 Bacteroidota bacterium
CATCTTTAGGTGCAGCCCAACCATTTAACTTACCAGTTAATTTAACACCAATAAGTTTAGGCCATTTCAACTCCCAAGGTAAGCCAGCCATTACATCACAAGCATCAGCACCACCCACACCAATAGCAATCATACCTAAACCACCAGCGTTAACTGTATGAGAGTCAGTACCAATCATCATTCCACCAGGAAAAGCATAATTTTCTAATACCACTTGGTGAATAATACCTGCACCTGGTTTCCAAAAACCAATACCATATTTATTAGAAACAGAAGATAAAAAATCGAATACTTCCTTGCTTTCAGTAGTAGCAACAGCAAGGTCAGTTTTAGCACCCACTTTTGCAGTAATTAAGTGGTCGCAATGCACTGTACTTGGTACAGCTACTTTTGGGCGACCAGCTTGCATAAATTGCAACAAAGCCATTTGTGCAGTAGCATCTTGCATAGCTACTCTATCTGGTGTGAAATCTACATAACTTTTACCGCGACCAAAGTTTTCTAACTTCATATCGCTGTGCAAGTGTGCAAATAAAATTTTCTCAGATAATGTTAAAGAACGACCCAAAGCTGTTCTGGCAGCATCAACTTTTGCAGGCATTTCTGCATAAAGTTTTTTAATCATTTCAATGTCGAAAGCCATAGTAATTATGAATTATGTGTGATGAATTATTTTTTGAAATTTCGGCGAAAGTAACGTTTTGCAAGTGCTTATGAAAATGATTTTTGAAATAATTTTTATTTGTGAGTAAGCATTGAAATATTAAAATACACTAACATTTTTTGGGTTTTCTAAAATAAAGCATTGCTACTATTACATTTGCAACTAATAAAAGCGTTAAATATGATGATGAAAATTAAGAAAACTTTACTCACAGTTCTATTAATGACTTCCTTATTTAGTCAATCATTTTCTCAGGAACAAAGTTTGGATGGCTTTGATATCAATAAAATGTTTGTTGGAGGCTCTGTAGTATTGGGTTTAGGATTTGGCACTAATAGTCAATTAACCCTTGGAGGAAACCCTGAATTGGGGTATTCTATATTTAAAAATGTAGATTTGGGTTTTTGTGGTAATTACATTTACTCAAGTTCAAGCTACTTGTATGACCAAAGTGGAAACATAGAAAAAATTAACTCGACATTAACGGGGCTAGGAATTTTTACAAGATTGCATATTACCGATGGCTTTTTTGTACAACTACAGCCAGAGTTTAATAGCATAAAGTATAGAGATTTTATAAAGCAAACAAACTATACAATAAGCGAAGGGAAACTTAAGTCGTCTAGTTTTTTAGTGGGTATTGGTTATGGTACACACAATGTTGGCAAAACAAGTTTTTTTACAACAATCCTTATAGATTTACAAAAAGATTTATATTCTCCTTATAGAACTTATGGAGGAGAAATTTCTCCAATTATTCGTAGTGGTATCAATTATTATTTTGGTCAAAAAAAGAAAAGATAATTTCAAAAAATGAACAAACCTTACAGTCAAACTACGGCACTATTAGCTATTACAAAAGCTAGTTTTAAAGCTATATTGAAACACCCAACAGCCATATTTTTTAGTATTGGTTTTCCGTTAATTTTTGTTTGGATTTTTGGAAGTTTTGGTGATGGTGGAATTCCTACCTATAAAATAGCTTTGGATAAAAGTGTAGATACTTTACATAATCCGATTGTACAAGCTATAAAATTTGCACCTGTATTAAAATTAGTTTCATATAGCAATGATGCAGATTTAAAAATTGACTTAGAAAAAGGTAGAATAAGTGCTGTAATGAGTATTGATGAAGTAAAAGATGCATTAGGTAAACCTCATTTTAATATTCATTTAAAAACAACTTCTGCCAGTGAACCAGATTTAAGGGTAATTGAACCTGCATTAAAAGCAGTTGCTGAAGGGTTTGAAAAAATGACAAACCCCAGCAAACAAGACTTAGTAAATATTAGTACAACCGTAGATAAAAGTATTAGAGAATATAAAAACATTGATTTTGTATTACCCGGTCAAATTGGGTTTTCAATTTTATTTTCAACTTTATTTGGCATAGCATTTACATTTTATGGCTTAAGAGAACAGTTGGTTTTAAAACGTTTTTATGCATCTCCAGTAAATAAATTGCATATTCTATTAGGCATTGGTTTTAGTCGATTAGCTTTTCAATTAACCAGCGTTATTGTATTAATATTACTTGGCAAATTTTGGCTAGGCTTTACATTGGTACACGGTATTGCTACATTTTTACAAATGATAACAATGGCGATTTTATTGCTGCTTGTTTTAATGGGAGTGGGGCTTATTTTCTCTAGCATTGCAAAGCAAGATTCTACAATACCATTATTTATTAATGTTTTTGCATTGCCACAAATGTTGCTTGGAGGCACATTTTTTCCAATTAGTGTTTTCCCTCCTTGGATGCAATTTGTGTGCAAACTATTTCCATTAACTCATTTTAATATTGCTCTACGTAAAATTTCGTTTGAAGGATTGAGTTTGATTGATTGTTGGCAAAATATTGGCGTGTTAGGTATTTGGCTTGTGGTTGTTTACTTTATTGTATATAAAATTTTTAAGTGGGAGTAAAACTTTTAATTTTTCATTAATAATTCCCAATAAAAGTGCGTGATTTATCTTGGAAGCAATTGTCTTCTGAATATTTAATAAAAGATACTTGGGCAACAGTAAGAGCTGATAGTTGTTTAAGACAAGATGGCAAAGTCTTAGAGCCATATTATGTGTATGAATTTCCAGATTGGGTAACTGCTTTTGCTATAACAACAGAAGGAAAAGTAATTGTAGAACGCCAATATAGATATGCATTAAATGCCACTCACTTTGAAATGCCAGGAGGTTGTGTTGATGCATCAGACGCTACACTTGAAGATGCGATTAAGAGAGAGTTACTTGAAGAAACTGGCTATGCTTTTGAACATTATGAATACATAGGTAACGCATCTGCCAATCCAAGCACCAACAGTAATTTGATGCATTTTTTTATTGCAACTGGTGGCAAAAAAATAGCTGAACAACAGTTTGATGAAGGAGAAGATATTGAAGTATATTTTATGACTATTGAAGAAGTGATTGAACTGGTTAAAAGCAATCAGATTATTCAAAGTATGCATCAAGAACTTATTATGAAAGCCTTATTGAAATTGGGCAAAATGAAATATGTAATCTAGTTTATAGTGTAAAGTTAATAGTTGATATCTATCCTTTTAGTTTTTAACTATAAACTGTCAACTATAAACATTTAACTATACTCCCTTATCTTCAACCCCTAATTAATTGTTACTATATGAACATAAAAGCAAGATTGACATTGTTAAGTTTTTTACAATTCTTTGTTTGGGGTGCATGGTTGATAACTATTGGCAACTATTGGTTTGGTACATTACAGTTTACACCTGATAAGTTTGGAAGAATTTTTTCAACACTTGGAATCTCTTCAATTTTTATGCCTGCAATAACGGGCATTCTTGCTGACAAATATATTAACGCCGAAAAACTTTACGGGATATTGCATATAGCTAGTTCCATTGCGTTATTTTTTATTCCGCAAGTAAATAATCCTGATTCATTCTTCTACGTAATATTAGTTGCTATGCTTTGCTATATGCCAACTATTTCTTTGTCAAATTCAATATCATACACTATCCTTAAAAAAAATAACTATGATGTAGTAAAAGTATTTCCACCCATACGCGTGTGGGGTACAATAGGCTTCATAGCTGCTATGTGGCTTACCAATTTATCTGGCAACAAGGCTTCTGGAAATATGTTTTACATATCAGCAGTTTCTGGAATTATACTGGGAATATTTTCATTTACATTGCCTAAATGCCCTCCTTCAAATTCAATAAGTAAAGACGCAACACTTATTGAAAAACTTGGTTTAAATGCGTTTAAACTATTCAATAGCAGTAAAATGGCAATGTTTTTTATTTTTTCTATGTTTCTAGGGGCTGCATTGCAATTAACAAATATGTATGGGGACAGATTTTTGGATATTTTTAAGGATATGCCACAATACTCAGACTCTTTTGTGGTTAAATACTCAACAATTATAATGTCTATATCTCAGATTTCTGAAACACTTTTCATACTTGCTATTCCATTCTTTCTTAAAAAATTTGGGATAAAACAAGTAATGCTAATTTCAATGCTTGCTTGGGTGCTACGATTTGGTTTATTCGCTTATGGCAATCCATCAGAAGGTTTATGGATGATTATTTTGAGTTGTATTGTGTATGGTATGGCATTCGACTTTTTTAATATTTCAGGTTCATTATTTGTTGATACTACAACTGATGCAANNNATTCGCTCATCTGCACAAGGATTATTTATGATGATGAGTAATGGCTTGGGAGCTTTTATTGGTGCAGAAGTTAGTGGTATGGTTATTACAAAATACTTTATGCAAGGTAAAAATATAATGTGGCATAATGCATGGCTAGCTTTTGCAATATACGCACTTGTCATTGCAGTTTTGTTTGCGGTATTATTCAAACATAAACACAACCCCAACGAACTTGCAGATATTAAACATTAATAAAATAGGCTACAGCATTTGTAGCCTATTTTATTTGTATGAAATGAATTTTGACACACGTTTTCATAATTTTATGTAGGTATAAAAAATAGCAACCACCTATCTTTACCACTCAAAACTAACACAATGATTGTTGGCATATTAAAAGAACCACAAGGCGAAAACAGAGTATCACTTTTGCCGGAACAAGTAGAAACGCTTATAAAGAAAAATATACAAGTTATTGTTGAAGATGGGGCTGGTGCAAATGCATTTTCTAGCAATGATTTATACAAAGCCAAAGCTGCAACTATTGCTTCAAGAAGCGAAATAATGCAACAAGCAGATATGTTACTTTGCATTAATACTACTGATATAAGCAATGCAAAAAACAATGTTGTTTTGTTGGGTGCTTATCAACCATTATCAAACGTAGATACTGTTAAAACTTGGGCAAGTAAAAATGTTATTTGTTTTAGTTTGGATATGATTCCAAGAACAACAAGAGCTCAAAGTATGGACGTGCTTAGTAGCCAAGCAAATATTGCTGGTTATAGAGCTGTGTTAATTGCTGCATCTATGTTGCCACACTATTTTCCAATGTTTATGACAGCTGCTGGTAGCATTGCTCCTGCAAAGGTTTTAATATTGGGTGCAGGTGTTGCAGGATTACAAGCTATTGCAACTGCAAAACGTTTGGGTGCTGTGATTGAAGTGTTTGATACTCGCCCAGCTGTTAAAGAAGAAGTAATGAGTTTGGGTGCAAAATTTGTGGAAGTTGAAGGTGCTGCAGATGCTAGCAAGGCTGGTGGTTATGCTGTTGAACAAAGTGAAGAGTACAAACAAAAACAAGCTGCAAGAATTGCTGAAGCTGTAAACAAAGCGAATGTTGTTATTACTACTGCACAAATTCCTGGTCGTAAAGCACCTATTTTAATTACAGATGAAGTATTAGCTACAATGAAACCTGGTAGTGTGATTATAGATTTGGCAAGTGCAACAGGTGGCAATACCCCTCAAACAAAAAATAATGAAACTGTAGTTACAGCAAATGGTATAACTATTTTAGGTAATAGCAATTTGCCAAGTGGAATGCCTGCTGATGCAAGCAAACTATATGGTAAAAATGTATTGAACTTTATGCAATTGATTCTTACAAAAGAAGGTGGTATTAACTTAAATTTTGAAGATGATTTGGTAAAAGGAACTTGCATAACGTATAATGGGGAGATAACAAATGAAAGATTGAAGGCGATATAAAAATAGAACGCAGATGAAGTAGATTTTGTATGATTAATTAAGATAAAAAATCATAGCAAATAATTATCATCTTGTAAAATTTGTGTTCTGTCAACTCCTAATTTTTAACTCATAATTCTTAATTAAAATGGATTTTATTCAACAACATCAAGAAATGATTTACGTAGTAATCTTAATGATTTTCTGCGGAATAGAAATTATTGAAAAAGTACCAAGTGTGCTACATACACCTTTAATGAGTGGTGCAAATGCCATTCATGGTGTAGTAATTATTGGTGCTATCATTGTAATGGGCAAGGCAGAAAGTGATAATTATTTAGCTTTAATGCTTGGCTTTATTGCAGTGATTCTTGGAACATTAAACGTTGTAGGTGGATTTGTAGTAACTGATAGAATGTTGGAAATGTTTAAAAAGAAGAAAAAGTAGTTAGTCAGAAAAGTCGGTAAGACGGTGAGTTATAAAGTCATTGTTCTATACTAAATCAAATTTGTGTCTTAGTGCCTCTGTGGCAAAAAATAAAATCATTATGGAATTAAATATTCTTACACTTTGTTACTTAATAGGAAGTATCACTTTTATTCTTGGTCTTAAAATGCTATCGAACCCTGCAACTGCACGAAAAGGAAACTTGGTTGCAGCAGGAGGTATGACAATAGCCATTTTTGGTACTATATTTTTATATGAAGAAAATGGAGCAAAGCTTGGCAACTACCCTTGGATTTTTGTTTCTTTTGCAATTGGTGGTATCATTGGAACAATGGCTGCAAAAAAAGTTAAAATGACTGCAATGCCAGAAATGGTTAGTCTTTTTAATGGGATGGGTGGTGCTTGTGCTGCATTGATTGGTATTGTAGAATTCAATCATTTGTTACACCCAAATTTAGAAAAATTATTTAGTAACATTAAAATAGAAGATATAATTAAAAATGGTGATTCCATTAGTTCAGCATTGAAAACCTATATAAATCCTACACCAACTCTTT
>JAPLER010000034.1:0-7430 GCA_026391115.1 Bacteroidota bacterium
TGAAAATGTACCCGCAATACAAGCATTTGTTTAATAATAAAATTAAATATCATATTAATCCAACTGGTAAGTTTGTTATTGGTGGGCCACACGGTGATACAGGTTTAACAGGCAGAAAAATTATCGTTGATACTTATGGTGGTAAAGGTGCTCATGGCGGTGGTGCATTTAGTGGAAAAGACCCTAGTAAAGTTGATAGAAGTGCTGCTTATGCAACACGACACATTGCTAAAAACTTAGTAGCTGCTGGCGTTTGTACAGAAGCTCTAGTACAAGTAAGTTATGCAATTGGTGTAGCTCAACCAACATCAATTAATGTAAATACTTATGGCACTGCAAAAGTAAAAATGACTGATGGACAAATAGGAAAATTAGTTGAAGGTATTTTTGACATGCGTCCTTATTTTATTGAGCAAAGGTTTAAATTACGTACACCAATGTACAGCGAAACTGCAGCCTATGGGCATATGGGTCGTAAAAATGAAGTAGTTGAGAAAACATTCTCAACACCAGATGGTAAAACTAAAAAAGTAAAAGTAGAATTATTTACTTGGGAAAAATTAGACTATGTAGCTAAAGTGAAAAAAGCATTTGGAATAAAATAGAATTGAATAATTGAAATAAAAGCCTAGAAATATTTCGAGGCTTTTATTTCAAGTTTAGTTTTATAATTTATGATATAAAAAAAGTCCCACAATAATGCGGGACTTTTCACTAAAATTTATTTCTTTTTATTTGTACTGACTAGTTAGTCCTTTTGCCAATTCTTCCATTTTAGCAATATCAGCGTCTTCATATTTACCTTTTTTGAAGTTAGCTAAAACCTCTGGTAATTTATTTCTCATTTCTGTTAAGAAATGCTCTTCAAAGGCTTTAACATTTTTAATCGCAACTTCTTTTAATAAACCTTTAGTTCCTAAATGTATAATTGCTACTTGATCTTCTACTTTAAACGGAGTGTATTGTGCTTGTTTCAAAATCTCTACGTTTCTTGCACCTTTATCAATTACATTTTTAGTAGCAGCATCTAAGTCACCACCAAATTTAGAGAACGCTTCTAATTCTCGGTATAGTGCTTGGTCAAGTTTCAATGTACCAGCCACTTTTTTCATTGATTTAATTTGAGCATTACCACCCACACGACTTACAGAAATACCTACGTTAATAGCTGGACGAATACCTGCATTAAATAAGTTACCTTCTAAGAAAATCTGTCCATCAGTAATTGAAATTACGTTGGTAGGAATGTAAGCAGATACGTCACCAGCTTGGGTTTCAATAATTGGCAATGCTGTTAAACTACCTCCACCTTTTACCAAATGTTTAATACTTTCTGGCAAGTCATTCATATTTTTAGCAACACTATCATTATTAATAACTTTAGCAGCTCTTTCCAATAAACGACTATGTAAATAGAATACATCACCAGGATAAGCCTCACGTCCTGGTGGTCTTCTTAACAATAAAGAAACCTCACGATATGCCACAGCTTGTTTACTTAAATCATCAAATACAATTAATGCAGGACGACCAGTATCTCTGAAAAACTCACCAATAGCAGCACCAGCAAATGGAGCATAGAATTGTTGAGGAGCAGGGTCACTTGCACTTGCACAAACAATAGTCGTATAAGCCATTGCACCATTGTCATTTAAGGTCTTCATAACCCCAGCAACAGTTGATGCTTTTTGACCAATAGCAACATATATGCAATAAACTGGTTGACCAGCATCGTAAAATTCTTTTTGGTTAATAATAGTATCTACACAAATAGCTGTTTTACCAGTTTGTCTATCACCAATTACCAACTCGCGTTGACCACGACCAACAGGAATCATTGCGTCAATTGCTTTGATACCAGTTTGTAATGGTTCAGTTACTGGCTGACGATAAATTACCCCAGGAGCTTTACGCTCTAGTGGCATTTCATATAATTCACCAGTAATAGGTCCTTTACCATCAATTGGCTCACCCAAAGTATTGATAACACGACCCACCACACCTTCACCTACTTTAATAGATGCGATTTGGTTAGTACGTTTTACTTTACTGCCTTCTTTAATGCCTTCACTGTTACCCAATAATACTACACCCACATTATCTTCTTCAAGGTTCAAGGCAATTGCACGAGTGCCGTTTTCAAACTCAACAAGTTCACCACTACCCACATTATTTAAGCCATAAACACGAGCAATACCATCACCAACCTGTAACACAGTACCTACTTCTTCTAGGTCTGCACTAGCATTAAAATTACTTAATTGCTGTCTTAAAATCGCTGATATTTCATCAGGTTTAATGTCTGTCATTTTAATTTATTTAAATTATAAATTTTGAATTATAAATTATTTATTAAAGAGAAAACTAAAAATAAAAAACAAAACGTTTAGGTCTTTAAATTTTATCTTAATGCAGGAACATACACGTTCTTTGCAAATTGTTTTTTAATATCTCTTAAATCTCTTGCTATACTAGCATCAACCAAATTATTATTATATTCTAATACGAATCCACCAATCAAACTTTCATCTACCTTAGCTTCTAATTCTACTTTTCCTAAACCACCATCTTTTGCTGCTTTAGTTGCAATAGCTTGTTTCAGTTCTTCGCTTAAAGCAATAGCAGTAGTTAGTTTAACCTGATGAATGCCTTTTATTGAATTGTATTGATCAATGAAAGCAGTTACAATTTCTGGTAGTTCAAACTCCCTTCCTTTACTAACTAATAATTTTAAAAATAGGTTAGATATATCGCTAATGCTGCTAGAAACAACAGCTTCAAGAATTTTTATTTTTGTAGACGGCATAATGATTGGACTTTGTAAAACATTTACAAAATCTTTATTGCTTTTACAAATGGATTGCAAAAACTTCATATCTGCATATGCTAATTCCAATTGATTTTTCTCAGTTGATAAATCAATCAAACTTTTTGCATATCTATGTGCTAAACGTGGATTTGGCATTCTTTTATTAGTTTAAACTAATTCAATTTTACTGAGTTTGCTAAGTCTTTGATATAATTTTCTTGCTCAGCTTTGTTACTTAATTCTCTTCTTAATATTTTCTCACTTACTTCAATTACTAAAGCACCAACTTGATTTTTTACATCTGTTAAAGCTGCATTTTTTTGTTGATTGATGGCAACTTGTGCATCGCTAACTATTCTATCATATTCAGCTTTAGCTTTATCTTTTGCTTCAGCAACCATTTTATCAGACGCTTCTTTTGCATCTTTAATCATCATAGCTCTTTCTTCACGAGCTTTTTGTAACAAAGCTTCGTTTTCACTTGCCATTTGAGCCATTTCCGATTTCAACTTATCGGCTTTTAACAAAGCTTCTTCAATACCTTGCTCTCTTTCATCAATTGCAGCAAGTATTGGTTTCCAAGCTAATTTTTTTAAAACAAAAAATAGTATTAAGAAAGCCAATAAACTCCATACAACTAAACCAAATTTTGGTAATACTAAAGGACTAACTTCTAATAAAGAAAACATATCTTAAAAATTTATTCAATTTAAAACTTTAAAGAAATAACAAACCCATTGCCCTGTGCTTTGGGTTTGTTATTTTGTGCTGTTAAGGAATTAACCTTATTTGATACCCATAAGGGCAACAACCACAGCAAATAACGCAACTGCCTCTACGAATGCAGCAGCTACAATCATATTAGATTGGATATCTTTTGCAGCCTCTGGTTGACGTGCTATACCTTCTACAGCACCTTTACCAATTTGACCAATACCGATACCTGCACCAATTGCAGCTAAACCTGCACCAATTGCAGCAATACTTCCTACTACCATTTTGTGTTAGTTTTAAATTGTGAAAAATAAAAAAAATTAATGATGACTTTCATCGTGATGATGCTTAGCTGTGGACATTCCAATATACATAGCACTTAATAATGTAAAGATGAATGCTTGTAAAAAAGCAACTAAACATTCAATAACACCAATAAACACAGCAAAAGGCACAGCTACAGCAGATGCATAAATACTTTTAAATATGAAAATCAAACAAATTAAACTTAATACTAATATGTGACCAGCAGTAATATTAGCAAACAAACGAATCATTAATGAAATTGGTTTTGTAAACACACCAATTAACTCAATAGGAGCTAAAAACAATTTCATTGTCCAATGCATCCCAGGCATCCAAAAAATGTGCCCCCAATAATCTTTAGTGCCATTAACATTAGTAACAATAAACACTAAAACTGCTAAAATCATTGTAAAAGCTATATTACCACTTAAGTTGGCACCACCTGGAAAAATTGGTATTAAACCTAAGAAGTTATTAACTAAAACCAAAAAGAAAATAGTTAATAAAAAAGGCATAAATTTTCTATAATGATGACCAATATTGGGTTTTGCAACTGTATCTCTTACAAAAAGAATTACAGGTTCCATAAAAGATTGCAAACCTTTTGGTGCTGTTGTAACACCACGTTTTTTGTAAGCACCACCCACAGAAATAAATATTACTAATAATAGAGTAACTGATATTAAAAGAGAAGCTACATTTTTTGTGATTGAAAAATCCCAAACCTTGGCTGTTTCCTCTTCATTTATACTTCCATCAGTATTTACAACTTTTATCGAACCTTCAAAATTTTTGTAGCTATTTTTTCCTTGATATACAACTGACTCATGTTCATCATTTACTAAATGATGTGAAGAGAAAACCTCGAAACCTTTATCTGAATATAAAATTACAGGTAATGAAATTGAAGTATGACCCCATAAATGCCAGCTATAATCATCTTGTATATGCTCCATAATTAAAGCATTTACATCTACATTATCGTCGTTATGTTTAGCTTCAGTATGGTTTGTTGTAGTATCGTTTTGAGTGTGTTCTTGCGAAAAAGATAAATTTGTAAATAACACACAAAAAACGCTGAAAGCAGCAATCAGTAAGTGTTTGTAGCGTCTAATCATCATATCCATCTCGAAATTTGGTGCAAAAGTAGGGGGTTGGTGGTTACAAACTTGAAATTTCCAAGGCAAAAATTAAAAAAAATATTAATAGACCTAAAGCCATTTTATTTCTAAAAAACAAAAAACTCTTATTAAAGTAACAAGAGTTTCGTTAAGACTACATTTTTACAACAACAAGTTTGTACTTCTGCTTATTTCGTCAAAAATCAAGTAATTGCCATTGGCAAGCAAGATAACCAGTTGATTTTTCATTAGAAATAAATAATTGGTGTATTACTTAAAACGTAGGAAGTGTATTTATATTTCATCTTACTCATATATTCGCTGTATTATATTGTCGTCTATGATTGTTTAATTTTTTGCAACCGCAATTCTTAATATATGCAACAGATCGTTGCACTATTTCTTATTTATAGTATTTAAAAACAATGACGACACATTCAAATAATAAATTCAGTTTTCAATTTATTCAATCTTTTTTAAAAGAAAGTTTTAGTAGCGAACACAGAGATTTTACAACAGGTAGTATTCGCAAAGCCATTTTTTTACTAGCCATACCAATGATTTTGGAAATGAGTATGGAAAGTGTATTTGCTCTTGTAGATATGTTTTTTGTAGGAAAGCTTGGCACAACTGCTACTGAAATTGTGGGTTTAACAGAAAGTTGTCTCAGCATTATTTACTCTATAGCTTTTGGTGTAGGTATGGCTGCTACAGCAATGGTTGCAAGGCGTGTTGGTGAAAAAAATATAGAACAAGCTAGCAAAAGTGGTGCTCAAGCAATTGTATTGGCAATTGGCATCTCAATACTCATTAGTATAACAGGTATATTTTTTGGAAAAAACCTATTGCTTGCAATGGGAGCCAAATCTATTGATGTAGCTTATGGTTCGAATTATATTCATATCCTGCTTATTGGCAATATTGTGATAATGATGATTCATTTAATGAATGGCATTTTTAGAGGTGCAGGAAATGCTGCAATTGCAATGAAAAGTTTGGGTTTGGCAAATTTGTGTAATATTATTCTTTGTCCAATCTGTATTCATTTTTGGGGTTTAACAGGTGCTGCAATTGCAACAACAACAGGCAGAGGTATTGGTGTTTTGTATCAGTTATATAATTTAAATACTGGCAAAGGTTTGCTAACCCTAAAAGCAAATTACTTTAAACCCAACTTTGAAATATTGGCTAGTCTTGGTAAAATTTCTTTGTCTAGTGTTTTACAATTTATAATAGCAAGTGGCAGTTGGATAGCAATGACAAGAATTATGGCAAGCATTGGCAAAGAAGAAACAGCTGGTTACACTATTGCAATTAGGTATATTGTATTTTTCATTTTACCATCATTTGGGCTTAGCAATGCAGCAGCTACTTTGGTAGGTCAGAACTTAGGAGCCAAAGAATTAAAACGTGCAGAAGACAGTGTATGGAAAGTGGCAAAATACAATGGCATTTTTATGGGCATTGTTTCTATCATTTTTTTGCTATTTGCTAAGCAACTTATTGGCCTAATAAATGATGAAGTACAAGTTGTTGCAACAGGCACATTGGCATTACAAATAATAAGCTTGGGTTATGTTTTTTATGGAATTGGTATGACATTGATGAATGCCTTTAATGGTGCTGGGGATAGTAAAACACAAACTTTAATTAACTTGTTTTGGTACTGGGTTTTTCAAGTACCTATTGCTTATTTTGTTGCTATACATTTACAATGGCATTCCATAGGTGTCTTTCTTGCTATTTTAATAACAGAAATTTTAATTGCTATTACAAGTATTATTATTTTTAAGAAAGGCAAATGGAAAACAGTAAAGATATAAGTGGTATAATTTAGTTTTTAAAGAGGTTGCTTATTTAAGTAACCTCTTTTTTAAAAAAATATTTAAAGCAAAGGCAACCATAAACATAAAATTCACGTAGTATGTAATAGAAGATATTTAAGTAGCTACAATACCATCTGCTGATTATTTAACTATTAAAATTATTTTATGGGGGCATCTTCAAAACATAAATTTCAGCAAGAACGTGGCGTAACCTTTGGCTTGTTTGTTATCTATTTAGTTTTATGTTTAGTAGCTGCAACTGTTATTTTGCCCTATGAAGAAAATGTGATTGCAGGCATCATCAAATCTTTGGTTTGGCCATTTTATTTAATAACAAAATTGGGATAGTTTTTAATGCGTAATGCCACATTTTCTCTAATGCTTAAGTAGTAAAAATTGTAATCGGCAATATGATAATTTTTTGTTGTAAGAAAAATATTACCAAAAAATCTTGGCTTTATTGTCCACAATATGTTATCTGTAATAGTAGCATCAACAACATTGCATATTAGTTTATTAAAGTTTTTTAAAATAGCACCTTTATTTTCAAACCTTGTAGCAGTGGGTTTTTCAGCACTCCAAGTCAATGGATTGGTTACAACTACACTGTCTTTTTCTTTAAGAACATATTCTGGTTTATAGCCATTTTTAAAA
>JAPLER010000034.1:7449-23322 GCA_026391115.1 Bacteroidota bacterium
TAAAAGTTCGCCAACTACAAAAACAATTGGTTTGTGCAGGAGTGCTACAAGGCAAAATATTTGTAAACCATTTTTTTTCAACAGGCATTCCAACTAAATATGCTACAACTAATTGTTGTTGCAAAGGCTTGCTATCAAAGTATTCTTTTAATAATTTTTTGGCGTGTGTTGTACCTTGACTGTGACTTGCAATTACTATAGGCTTGCCATTATTGTAATGTTGCAAATAATATTCAAATGCATTTTTAATATCGGTGTATGCTGTGTCAAATGCTTGCAAAGATATTGTTGTGTCTGTTGCTGTTTGTGGATAGTATGAACTTATATGTGCTTGTCTGTAACGTGGTGCAAATAACCTACCTGCTGCATTAAAAATAGTTGCTTGGTATTTAATAGCTGTTTTATCTGTTATAGAATTTAATGCTTCATTTTTAACATCTGCATATTGGCCAAAAGGTTTTGATTTATCTAAATAGGTTGTTGGATGTATAAAAAAAACATCAACACCTGTATCTAAAACAAATTCCTTTTGCAATGGCTTGGGAACACTATCTCCTGCATCTTTTTTAGCAGGATGACAAGCCCAATTTTTTAAATTGCTATAATTGGTTTGTGAAAGACAACAACTGTAACAACATATACAAGCAATTGTTATTATTTGTTTGAATACCATTTTTTATCAATTACTGTATTCATTTGAATATCGCTGTTTTCAATTTCAATATCAACGGCACCAAGTTGTAGTTTTTGTTTTGTAGGAAATTTTATACCATCAATGGTTGCGTATTCTGTAAATAATACTTTCATTTTTTGTTTATCTATTCTGCCACCCATCATATCTTTCATTGGTCCACCACTTACTCCAAGCATATCAATAATTTGTTTGCCCACAAGTTCTACTTGTTTTATTAAATAAGTGTTTTGGTCAACAAAATATGTTGTAAAAGAACCATCTCTGTTGGTAAGTTTTATTTTATAACAAGTACCACTATCCAGCTTTTCTGTACCCAATAATTCTGGAATAAATCCTTTGTTTCTACAATCTATTAAAGCTGCAAAATCTGCCATAGCACTCATTTTTTGTTTTGCAGTACTATAGGTTTCTTCATCCATTTTTTTAATTCCACCTTCCATTCCAGGAAACTCTCCAAATGCAGGAACAGTAGGCACAAATGTAAAACCACCAGTATCTGTAATAAGTGTGTAAGACCCTTTCATACCAAACATTCCAGACATTTCTTTTCTAAACAATTTACCAGTTTCTATAAAAGTTGCTACAGGCAAATCCATAGGCATACCCATCATATTCATTTTAATAGTACTGTTATATTGCAAAGTAGTTGTAGCTGCAAATCTTTCTTTGCCGCCATTTTTTTCTTCGTAGGTAGTTAATATATCATCTATAGTTTGTGTAAATGATGGAAGAGATGCTAATGTAAACAAGAATACAAATATTTTCTTTAACATAAATAATGATTAGAGGACAAATATAAAAAAGACAGGACTAACATTGAATTTGATTTGTTAAATAAGGTTAATATATTTTAAAAAATAAAATCCATAATCAACAAGTAATTTCTTATTCCTAATGAAAATTGTAAACAATTGTCATTGAAAAAAGATAATAAGTTTCTCTAACTAAAAAAGGCAACGTCATTTCTGACATTGCCTTTTTTAAAAAACTATTTATATTCTACAATGTTTTCAACACATCATTCATACTTCTAACAGCATCTGCTGATTTGTTGAACAATTCTTTTTCTTCTTCGTTTAAATCAAAGTTTACAATTTTCTCCCAACCGTTTCTTCCTATAGTTACAGGCACACCTAAGCAAATATCTTTTTGGCCATATTCACCATCAAGAGCAACGCAACAAGTAATTTGTTTCTTTTGATCTCTAACAATACTTTCAACAACTGCTGCACCTGCAGCACCTGGAGCATACCAAGCAGAAGTGCCAATTAATTTAGTAAGTGTTGCACCACCAACCATTGTATCAGCAACAATTTGTTTTTGTTGATCGGCACTTAATAAAGATGAAACAGGAACACTGTTCCAAGTTGCAAAACGAATTAAAGGAATCATTGTAGTATCTCCATGTCCACCAATTACAGCAGCATTCAAATCTCTTGGGCTGCAACCTAAGGTTGTTGATAATTGATATTTAAAACGAGCTGAATCTAAAGCTCCACCCATACCAATAATTCTATTTTTTGGTAAGCCTGTTGATTGCAATGCCAAGTAAGTCATTGTATCCATTGGGTTACTAATAACAACAATGATTGTGTTGGGCGAATATTTCAAAATATTTTCGCAAACACTTTTTACAATACCTGCATTTACACCAATTAATTCTTCACGAGTCATACCTGGCTTACGTGGTAAACCACTTGTAATAACCACAACATCGCTGTTTGCAGTTTTGCTGTAATCATTTGTGCTACCAACAATTTTTGTATCAAAGCCAAGTAATGCTGCTGTCTGCATCATATCTTGTGCTTTACCTTCAGCAATTCCTTCTTTAATATCAAGCAATACCAATTCTGTTGCAAGTTCTTTACGTGCAATGTTATCAGCACAAGTTGCACCTACTGCACCTGCACCTACTACTGTAATTTTCATTGAAAAATGTTTATGTGATTAGATAATTAATTAAAGGCTGCAAAGCTATGTGGTTGCAGCATTACAGAAAACATGATTTTTCGCAGTCGTGTAGTAATTACATATTACCTACTGCGTTTCTTCTTTTTCTTTTTAACTGGCTTTTGAGGTTCTATTACTACAGGTTGAGGTTTATAAACTGAATAATCAATTATTGGTTTATAGGTATTGTAATTTATAGCTATTAAATTTTCTAAACTCAATGAGTTTCTAAACTCTGCAAATAACTTTCCATTTTTATATACAGCTGCATAAGGTGTATTTTCTATTCTGTAAAAAAGTGGTAAATAATAATCTATCTCTTTGCCCAAAACAATATTGCTAAATTTATCAAAACCATATTTATAATAAAACTCTTTAACGTGGCTAAAATCATCTACCATATTAGCATTCCATGCCATAAATAAATTCTGTAAACTATCTTTTTTTTCTATCATTGCTGTTGCTTCTGCCTGGCAATGTTCACATTCTGGACTAAAGAAAATAATGACTACAGTTTTGTCTTTTGGTAAATTTTCTTTGGTATAAATAGTTGTGCTATCTGGTAATCTTAATTTAATATTTGGGTAGCCTAAGTTTTGATAATATGGTGCAGTAGCATCGGTTGATGGTTGCAAAAAAGCTGTTGCTGGAATAAGGTAGAATAATATTGAAAGGATTTTTTTCATAATGTTTTTATTAGCCACGAATGCATAAATCTTTTTTGATTTAACCATAGAAGTGTAGGATTGACTTTATGACTTACTGACTTGCTTTGCTTCCATCATTCTCATTGCTTTAGCATCTTGTAAAAAGTCTGAAGCGAAAATAAAATTGTTCAGCAATTCATCTTTACTAAAAATAATTTCCTGGTTATTGCCTTCCCATTGTTTACGACCTTGGTGTAGGTAAACAATATTATCTCCAATTTCCATTACACTATTCATATCGTGTGTAACCACAATGGTTGTAATATTATATTCAACAGTAATTTCTTTAATTAGTTTATCTATTAGTAAAGATGTTTGAGGGTCAAGTCCACTATTAGGTTCATCACAAAAAAGATATTTGGGATTTAATACAATAGCACGTGCAATGCCCACACGTTTTTTCATTCCACCACTTATTTCGGCAGGAAATTTTTTGTTAGCATCTTTTAAATTTACTTTCAAAAGCACTTCATTTACACGCTCAATTTTTTTTGCATAGCTCCAATCTGTAAACATATCTAATGGAAATTTAATGTTTTCCTCAACAGTCATACTATCAAATAATGCACTGCCCTGAAACAACATTCCTATTTGCTGACGTAGTTGTTTTTTGTCATCTCTTTCCATTTTCAACATATCGTTGCCGTCGTAAATTATTTCTCCAAAATTGGGTTCAAATAAGCCTACCATACATTTGGTTAAAACTGTTTTACCACTACCACTAGTACCAATAATTAAGTTGCATTTGCCAGTATGAAAGACAGTGCTTATGTCTTTTAATATTGTTTTATCTCCAAAAGATTTTTTTATATTTTTTATTTCTATCATTATTGCTGTTTCTCGTTTATTATTCCTCTTTGTTTCGTTTCAAAATTACACATCAAATCATCTCCATTTTTTAATCCATTTGTTCAACGATGGAAAAATTTTTGTTGAGTCTGTGTGAATTGAAAAGCGTTGGTCATAATCCCACAATATTACTGGAATTTTATATTGATAAGCACTTAAGGTAATGTCTTTTAAATAATTGGCTCTACTATCTTTATCAGCCACATCAATCACTCCAGCTTCTGTGCATATTACAAGCATATTATTTTTTTCACAAAAACTAGCTATTTGGTTCATTCTATCATTAAGATATTGTCTAGTGCCTTCGTAATAATATTTATTATAATCTTTCTCAACGCTTGTACCCAATGCTTCTTTGCTCATTGGCGGCATTTTTCTTCTTTTGTATGGATAAGGAAAACCAGTCATATAAGTTTTATCTTTTGTCCAATCGGCACCTTGATGAGTAAAAATATAGGGTTCGTAAAAATGAAAGCAGTATATCGTTTTTTCATCATTTAATTTACCCATTTCTATTAATGCATTTAAGCCATTATAATCACTTCCTCCCACAATATAAACCCTGTTCACGTCTTCTCCTCTGATATAGCTAATCAATTTCTCTGCTGTAAGCTTCCATCTATAAGCTCCCATTGTAGGTTCGTTATACAATTCAAAAAATAAATAATCATAACCATGTCCTTTAAATTCCTGTTGTACTTGTTTCCAAATCCAACTTACGTGGTTAATTTCACTGTTGTATAAACTGTTATCATTAAAAATGCCATAGTGATAAGTTATGATTAAATGTAATTTTAAATTGTAGCATACATAATAAATTTCCTTAAGTTTCGTTAATAGTTGTGGTTGAAGTGTGGAAGAGTTGGGATAGACAAATAAATCGAAGGCAACAGGAAGTCTAACTGTCTTAAATCCTTGTTGAGCAATTTGATTAAGTTTAGGTGTAAGGTCCGTATTTAGTAATTCCTCTGGCAATGTCCAAGTGTGTTCAAGTAATGAAACATTCGTACCACTTCCTAAGTTTTGTCTCATTTCAAATAGTGTTGGAAAACCCTTTTTTTTACAAGATGTGAATTGTAACATTAGTAAACACAAACTTATTAAGATAAGTTTTTTGCTTAGGTTAATGTTTATTTTCACACTGGTTTTCCCAAAATACTGTACCACAACAATTGACTGCATATCTGTATAATTATGTATAACGATTACAAATTTACTTACGCAAATATCAACAAAACTGCTTTTAATCAAGAGTTAAGCAGAAGAGGTTCGTATTATGCAAATGTAGTAATGTGGACAACTTTGTTTTCATTACCTCTTTTTATTTTAATTGACTATCTTTTTTGTAAAGATTTGTGGATTGACTTTTTGCTGATTAGATTAGTTGGTAGTGGTATTTCTTATTTAATTTATTATAACGCCTCTAATAGCAATTGGCAATATTTAAAGACCATTGCTTGGTTTGTTGGTGTAAATGTTATCATCAACTCAATCATTACTGCATTGGTGCCTATTGATGTGGATTCACCACTTTCTTACTTCTTAATATTATCAATAATAATGTTGATAATTAATACAACTATTTTTTGGAATCCTAAATACTCAATTTATACTGCTGCTGTTTCTATTATAGTAATTGTTGCAATTTACTATTTGAAACGTCAACCTAATAAGTATACAGTTTTAATAGAACAAGGTGGGGGTGTTTATATTATTATCTCTGCATTTGCTTGTTTATTGGCATATACACGTTTTAATGTGCTTTGCAGAGATGCAGAAAGAAGTGTAATGGTGGACGAAGCGAATAATAAACTAATTGCTAAAACAGAATTGATAAAAGACGAACAATTTAAAGTTGAAGAAACAAATAGAAAACTTAAAACAGTAAGTGAAAATAGCTTGGATAATATGACTGTTTTAATGCATGATTTTAAAAACTTTAGTGAAACAGTTAAAGGTTCTTTAGATAATTTGAAATCTAATGCTGATAACTTGATGCCAGAACAGATAGATATATTGAATAACTTAACAGTTAATCATGACAAGTTAACTTATATGGCAGAAAAACTTGGCGATACTGCTAATGTGGTTACCACAGCAGATTCTCCAGATGCAGCAATTCATTTTAACAGAGAAGATTTTGATGTAAACCCAGAAGTAGAAAAGGCTGTAATGGATATTGCAGAAACAGCGATGTTAAAAAATATGAGTTTACAACTTAATATTTCTCCTGCAGCAAATCATATTTATCAAGATAAATTATTTACAGATCAATTACTAAATAAGTTGATGAACAATGTAATCAAATTATCAGAATCTGGTTCAATCATCACAGTTAGGTCGGAATATGTTAATGGCAAAGCTGTGATAGAAACAGTAAGCCATGGAGCAATTATAGGAATGGATAAATTAGAAGAAATGATGAACAGACTTAAGTATTCTTCAATTACCGATGAGAATGCATTAACCAATTTAGGTTTAATTGCAACTAAAAAACTAGTTGAGTCTATGAATGGAACATTTACTTACAATAGCGAAAATAAAACAGGAAATTATTTTAAAGTAGAATTTCCAAGTAATAATAACGTAGAATAATTTTTAAACCCTGATAATAATAATAATAATAATTAAGCACCAGTAAATTTTAATAATATGAAATCTAAATTTCTCTTAGCCGTTGCCCTGTTATTTAGTGCATTACAATTAGTTGCACAAGATAGAACATTTAAATCAATGGGGTATGACGATGCAACTTTGCAAGGTATCTCAGGCTCTCTTAGTTACTACATTAAGGTTCGCCCAGAGGACAATGTAGATCAAAGCTATGTGTATTTAAACCTACGAGCTTCTCAAGTACTTAATCCAAACAACTCTTTTGTTGTTGTGTATTTAAAAGACGAAGCTGTATATACACAACGTATTATTACGTCTGCACTAGATACACTTTTAAGTTTTAGAGTGCCTTTGGCATCTAAATACTTGCAGCCTGATAAACGTTATATCAAATTACGTGTAGCTGTGAAAATGAGTGTGGGCGATGAATATTGTAAAGATATTGACAATCCTGCTTGTTGGTTAGGGGTTAAAAACACCTCTTATATATCAGCAGTATCTCAAACAGATTTAAATTATCAACGCAGTATAAAAGAAGTGATGCAAGAGTATAACTCAGTATATACTCCATCTAATGGCGATGTTGATGATTTAATGGCTGGTGGTTTAGTGTATGCTTTACTACGTCAAACAGCTGCTTCAAAAGAAGTTTATACTGGTACTTACAGTACAGGAGATTCTTTGCCTCAAGGTATCATTTGTGGTGTTCAAGATAAATTGCCATTTGCCGTAAGAAATGCTTTACCACAAGGTTTGGCTTCTAAGCAAGGTATGATTGCTCTTGTATCTGTAAATGTTGGTTTAGGTCAACGTTTTGTAATGGTTGTAACTGGTGCCGATGCAGAAGGATACAAACAAGCTATCAATGTATTGGCTAGTAATAAAAGATTAAGCAGTGCTTTTAGCGATAAGTTAGTGATATCAAGTGCAAACTTAAATACAGAAGCTGCCATCTATTCATCTCCTTTAGTTACCACGCTTGATGAACTTAATGGTGGTGGAGAATTAATGGAAGGTATTGGATCTTTAAGAAAGAAATTTACTTTCTCTCTTGCAGATTTTAATGCAATCCCAACAAAGTTGACATTGCATTTAGAAAGCTATTTCTCTACTTTAAAAAATGATGATAGAGGTTTTATCAATATTTATTTAAATCAAAACTTGGTTTACAATGCTAACCTACTAGATAAAGCAAACTTTATTAATAATATTGATTTAAAACCACATTTGCTTTCTAAATTTAATACATTAGAAGTTGAGTTTAGATTCCATCCTGGTAGTAATGTATGTAAAGATGGTTTTAGCAACTTCTTTGCATTTATTAACACAAAAACTTCAACACTTACTTATGCTGGTGAAAAAGAAAATAAATTCTTTAGCTTCTTTAATTTCCCTGCTGAGTTTAGAAAAAAACAAACAAAAATTGTTGTATCTGATAATTTAATTCCAGGTGGAGAAAATAAAAGTATAGTGTCATCTATTGGTGAATTATACTACCAACTTAATGCTCCTTTAAAATCAGATTTTAATAGATTAATTGTTCCTCAAATTTTCAAATCATCTGCTGTTGGCGATGCTGGAGATTTTAACATTATTGCTTTAGTAAACCGTGGTGATGCATTTGCAACGAAATATGCTAGTAATATGCCAGTAAAATTTGATAAAGATTTTCAAATATACACTGGATTGCATGGTGCAGCATCATACACTGTTAACGATTTTTCTAGCAGTGGGTTGGCTCAAATTTTCCAAGATAAAGGTAATACAGTATTGTTGATTAGTGCATTGGGTGATAGTGGTATCAATGGTTCAGCTTATTTAAGTGCTATTAAAAACTTTAGCACACAGTTAACCGAAATTGAAAGCAATGTATGTATTGCAAATAGCAGTGGTGCAAGCAACTATTTCTTTAAAGCTCCAGATGATAACAGTATAGTAAGCTATAAAAATAATGAAAGTGGATTAGAGAGATTTTTATCTTCTTATAAATACTGGATTTTAGGTTTATTGCTGGTGCTTTTAGTATTAGGTTTCTTTGGAGTAAAAAGCAAAGTTAAAAAAGCTACAGACGCAGTAGTATAGTATCTTTTAAATCTTGTTATAGTAATAGTTAATTATTTAATAGCAGAAAGCAATCAATATGAATCGTTGTGCAATAGAATTAATGGCATCTCAAAAAAAATTTGATGCTGCCACGCTAAATAAAGTAGAAGCAATTGCTGCTACCTATAGCTATGCACCAATTAAAGTTGCTTTATGTTTTGGATTTTTAAGCAGAAAAGATTACATAACATTTCTTAAAAGTGAAGGCAAAGAAATAATTGATATAAGAAACACAGAAATTGATGAAACTTTTTTAAATCAATGCGATATTCATCATCTTAATTCTTATTTATATATTCCAATAAAACAAGATTTCGACGGCAGCTTAATTGTAGCTGCCGCCGATCCATTTGATGAAAAACTGGCCAATAGTTTAATGGTTAAGTTTAAAACAAATGTAAAACTTGTAGCTGCGGACGACTTGGATATTACTTGGCTTGCACACAAAATTCGTGGAATAGATTTAGTAAATGATTCTGTATATAGTTTGATGAGAAAAGACCCTGAAAGTTCTGGACACATCACATTTACAGACGCTCAATTGATATTTATTTTTGTATCTATTGCTATAATTTTCGTTCTACTATTTGTATTTACTACACCAACCATTATTATCCTAAACTGCTTGGCAAGCTTTGGTTTCCTAGNNGGTTCTCAATCCGAGTTGCACGACGATGTAAGTGTTGAGGAACTAGGTAGAGTAACTAATGAAGAGGTACCTGTTTACACCATTCTGTTACCAGTGTATAAAGAGGATAAATTGATTCGTAAATTGATTTGGAACTTACGCGGTCTAAATTATCCAAAAGATAAATTAGATGTAAAATTATTAATTGAAGAAGACGATGACAAAACGTTGAACGCAGTAAGAACATTAGATTTCCCTGCCAATTTTGAAGTTATTGTTATTCCTTTTATGATGCCTAAAACCAAGCCTAAAGCTTGTAACTACAGCATTACATTTTGCAGAGGCGAGCTATTAGCTATTTATGATGCAGAGGATATACCTGATACCTGGCAGTTGAAAAAAGCTTATTTAATGTTTAGAAAACTACCAAAAGAATTTGTGGTGGTACAAGGAGCATTAAATTACTTTAATAGAAATGAAAACCTATTGACAAGAATGTTTACATTGGAATATTCTTACTGGTTTGATTATATGTTACCGGGTCTTGAAACGCTTGATGTGCCTATTCCTTTGGGAGGAACAAGTAACCACTTTAAATTAGAAAAATTAATTGAATTGGGTTGCTGGGATCCATTTAACGTAACAGAAGATGCTGACTTGGGTGTAAGGGTTTACGATAAAAATTATAAAATTGGTATTGTAAGAAGTACTACTTACGAAGAAGCAAATAATGAGCCTTTCAACTGGATTCGTCAAAGAAGCAGGTGGATTAAAGGTTATATGCAAACTTATCTTGTGCATATGCGTAAACCAGTAAATCTTATAAGAAGAATTGGTTGGACGGGTTTCTTTGGATTTAACTTTTTTATTGGTGGTACAGCGTTAACATTTTTAATATATCCTGTTTTATTATTATTCTTTTTAGTGTATCTGATATTTAATATCACAGGAGTGAAAGTGTTTTTTCCAGACTGGGTTTTATACTTTGCCATCTTCAACTTTGTTGCAGGAAATGTAATGATGATATATGTGAATATGATGGCAGTATTTAAACGCAGATACTATGAATTAATCTTATTTGCAATATTGAATCCTGTGTATTGGTTAATGCACTCAATAGCAGCTTACAAAGGATTATGGCAATTAATTTTTAAACCATTTTATTGGGAAAAAACCAATCATGGCTTAAGTAAACAATCATCAGCGTCAGCTTAATAAATAATATGTTATTTTTAAGAAAATATATTCCAGCATTACTAGCTATTTTACTATTTACTTACTATTTAGTATTAGCTTGGGTATTGCATAGAACTGGCTTTGAGCATTCTGAAGCTTTATTTCTTGCCGAAAAAACAAAACTACTTTTTCAAGCAAGAGATAATACTTTATTGACCTTAGGAACTACTTTCCCTAGTTTAGTATTTTTATCAACTGTTGTGTTTTCATTTTTTGGTTTTCCATTTGCACCAGTATTAGCATCTGCATCTTTTACTACATTACTATTTTTTATATTGGTAAAAGATTTTTCTAAAACCAACATACAACAACGTATTTATTTACCAATGTTGGTATTGCTTTTTGTGCTACATCCTGGATTAATATATACAGGTGTTACAGGTAGGGGCGTTGCTTTGGTGTTGCTCTTTTTCTATCTAGTTTTTCGAAGTTTATTCTCATACTACAAAACGCAAACTACATTTTCTCTGTCAATGGCAAGTATCTATTTAACTTGTCTTATATTTTGTAATTTTAGTTTTATCTGGTTGCTGTTAGGTTTAATTCCATTTGTAGTTTTAGTGGCACTAGATGGTTTAAAGCAAGCAAAACACGGTTCGCCAATTATTCAATATTATGAGTCTGTAAATAATTCATCGCAACGCCGTAAATTAACAAATAGAACCATTGCCATATATATCATTCTTTTCTTATTACCATTAGTAGCTTTGTATTTGTTTAGAGTTTTAAACTCAGTTCATGCAGGTAATGGTACTTATTTCTTAACGAGTCAATATTCAAATTGGAGTATTACTGGAACAGAATCATTGGGTAGTATTTATAATCGCAGTGGTCAAAGTTTAAACATACTTGCACAACACCAAATTATTTTTCCAGCCTATATATTGGCATTAACACCATTACTACTTGTTGTATTTTTTTGGTTCAAAGGAAGGTTGTATGAGTTGTGTACTTTATTAGCCCCATTTATTTTAATTTCTATTCTTTTATTAGATAATCAAATATATTTTACAGTAGAGTATTATTTGATATTCTTGATACTAGGTTTAATAGGTGTGTATTATTTTGCAGGAAGAAAATACAGTGTTAAAACTATGTATCCTGTAATTATGCTAGCTACTGTATTAAATATTTTTGCAGGTATCTTTTATTTTAAAAAAACCAGTGATATTGAGGAAAAAATATTTTTCACTGCTATAAAAAATGCTTCAAAACCAAGACCAGAAAAAGTAATTACAGAAGAACATAGAATGGCCGTTTACATTAGTTCCATTATTGGCGACAAACCCAATTTAAGTAGCAAGATATTAATGGATGACGCTGCATCTTATTCTATTATTGCTCAAATGCATAAAATAGATAACGTAATATTACCTGTTAATTATGACTTTTTAACTGCTGCCGAAAACCCTAAAGTAGCTACAAAGTATTTATGTATTGCAAAAGATAGTAATAGATTAAGAGGATTTACTATTTTGAATAATTACAATCTTAAAAAAATGACAGCAGCACATGCTGTACCACCAACATTAATGTTTGAAACAAACAATTGGGCTGTTTATAAATTAAACAACCACTTAGATTAGTTTATAACCTCCGACATATATTTTGCAAAAGTTTATTGAGTAATATCGATAAACTTTTTTTGTTTTATACCCCTACCTTTATTGCTTCAAAAAAGATTGCTATGAATTATCCTTATCAAATAAAATCTTACGAACAATATAAAGCAGATTATAAAAAAAGCATAGAACAGCCAGAGGCATTTTGGGCAGAAATTGCTACGCATTTCACTTGGAGAAAAAAATGGGACAAAGTGTTGGAATGGAATTTTACTGAACCCAAAATTGAGTGGTTTAAAGGAGGTAAATTAAACATTACAGAAAATTGTATTGATAGACATCTTGCTACAATGGGCGATAAACCAGCTATTATTTGGGAGCCTAATAACCCAGAGGAAAGAGTTAGAATTGTAACATATAATCGTTTACATAAAAGGGTTTGTCAGTTTGCACAAGTGCTGTTAAATAATGGTGTAAAAAAGGGCGATAGGGTATGTATTTATATGGGTATGGTACCAGAGTTGGCTTATGCAGTTTTGGGTTGTGCTAGAATTGGTGCTATACACAGCGTAATTTTTGGAGGCTTTTCTGCACAAAGTATTGCAGATAGATTAGACGATGCACAAGCAGAATTTATTGTTACATGTGATGGTGCTTATCGTGGCGAAAAAGTTATTCCATTAAAGAGTGTAATTGATGATGCATTAGTGGGCAATAAAACTATAAAACGCGTAATTGTTTATACACGCACTCGCACACCAATATCTATGATAAAAGGAAGAGATGTATGGTGGGAAGATGAAATGGAATATGCAGAACATCAAGTAGAAAAAGATGGTATAGTAAGCTTACCTGCTGTAGAAATGGATGCAGAAGACCCACTATTTATTCTGTACACAAGTGGAAGCACAGGCAAACCAAAAGGTGTTGTTCATAGCACTGCAGGATATATGATTTGGACCAACTATACCTTCATTAATACATTTCAATATAATAAAGGAGATGTTCATTTTTGCACAGCAGACATAGGTTGGATAACAGGGCATAGCTACATTGTTTATGGCCCTTTAAGTGCTGGTGCTACAAGTCTTATGTTCGAAGGCATTCCCACTTATCCAGATGCAGGAAGGTTTTGGGATATAGTAGAAAAACATAAAGTAAATATTTTATATACAGCACCTACTGCCATTCGCAGTTTAATGAGTTTTGGTCTAGTGCCTTTAGGAGGCAAAGATTTGTCTAGTTTAAAAATATTAGGTACAGTAGGCGAACCTATAAATGAAGAAGCCTGGCATTGGTATGATGAAAATGTAGGTAAAAAGAAATGCCCTATTGTTGACACTTGGTGGCAAACTGAAACAGGCGGTTGTTTAATAACAAACCTGGCAGGCGTAACACCAGCTAAACCTAGTTGGGCAACATTGCCAATGCCAGGTGTGCAACCTATTTTGGTTGATGAAAAAGGAGAAGAAGTAACAGAAAAAGATGAGAATGGAGTGATTAAAGGAAACCTGTGTATCAAAGCTCCTTGGCCAAGTATATTAAGAACTACTTATGGAGATCATGAACGTTGCAGAACCAATTATTTTGCAACTTATCCTAACTTATACTTTACTGGAGATGGTGCTTTAAAAGACGAAGAAGGCTTTTATAGAATTACTGGTAGAGTAGATGATGTATTAAATGTAAGTGGACATAGAATTGGCACAGCCGAAGTAGAAAATGCTTTGAATATGCATTCTGGCATAGTGGAAAGTGCTGTTGTGGGCTATCCTCATGATATAAAAGGGCAAGGCATTTATGCCTTTGTTATTTGTAATCATTTTCATGGAGGAGAAGAGCAAACACGAAAAGATATATTGCAAACCATAACGCGTGTAATTGGTGCTATAGCCAAGCCAGATAAAATACAATTTGTAAACGGATTGCCCAAAACACGCAGTGGAAAAATTATGCGTAGAATATTAAGAAAAATTGCTGAAGGAGAAACTGGTAGTATTGGCGATACAAGTACTTTGCTTGACCCAAATATTGTTGATGACATTGTGCAAGGAAGACTGTAATATTGTAACTATTAATTGTTAAAACTTACAATGAAAAAATACATTACGCTAATAGCTTTTTTATGTAGTACTACCTTTACAATTGCACAGCAACAAGATAGTATAGTAGAAAATGTATTGTTTGAAATTGATTTAGATAGCCAGATTGAAGTACTACATATTTTACAATCTAAACAGCCAAACGCATTGCACATTGCAGATAGTGTTTTGGCAAATTACAACGACTTTTATCCACCTGTATTATATGCAGCATCAAGGGTATTGTATGATGCAAAAAGAAAATATGAAGCTGGATTTATATTTTACTTAGCACAATTAAAAGCACGTGTTGATGTGAGCTTATGTTTAGATAATACTGTAACCAATATTTTAGTTACATTAAACAAAGTATATGGTGCATCTATCAATAATTTTTCGTTACAACATAAAGACAGCTTTACCAATACTATAAATAAGGTAATTAATATTGTAATGACGACAGATGGTAACTACGACCATCGCTGGGTAATATTAAGAGGAAGATTTGCAGGACAAATAAAAGCAACAGACAAGGTAACTAATGCAGATATTATATTGCCCAAAGAGCAGTGGCAAGAAGTTAAAGCTATTGTAGTAGAAGCCTATAAGAAGAACTTTTTTAATTTTATTAAAGGCAAAGACCGCTAGACCTCTACAATACCATTTTTAACTGCATACATAACCAATCCTATTCTCGTGTGTATATCTAGTTTTTGAAATATTGCCTCTCTGTATCCATCTACAGTTCTCCCTAGCCTTGGTTCGTGTCTCACGAAACAGCAAACTCAATAATTAAAACAGTTTTGTGAAACACGAAACAAGCCGTTGAGTAAAACAAGAGAAGATTATTTTTATTCATCTGCCAAATTTTATGAGACCAATATTGCTAATTTTGATTTTCTTAAACACTTGTTAGAGGTTTGAAGGCAGGTTCGTGAGACACGAACCAAGGCTGAGCATTTTAAAAAATAATTTGGTATGCCCTGCTATTTTAAAGCAACTAAAATGGATTCAAATATTCTTAATAATGAAATAATTAAAATTTGTGATGGGCATTGATAAATTTATATATAAAAAAAAGGGAGATGACAAAGTTGTTCTAGTATTTGTTTTCTTGTGTTTTATATCAATGGCGGCTTATAATCAGCATACTGCTACTGTAAATTATATCTTTAATCGAGCTATTTCGCTGATTGTTCTTCTATTTGCCTTTTATATACTATTCGAATATATCAAGACAATATTTACTAAATACTCGTTCTTTTGTACAAGTGACTCACTCTGCATTGAAATTAATTCATTACAAACAACGAGAATGAATTTTGAAAAAAATGTAACTTTTTCTTTATCAATATGCGACCATAATTTTATTCGAATTTTAAGTTTCCCTATTGTTGATATTAAAACCTCCCCTTATTATGAGTTAAATGTTTATGACATCTCCAATCAA
>JAPLER010000145.1:0-16261 GCA_026391115.1 Bacteroidota bacterium
CGTTGGTACAAACAATTGGCTCACGAAACACAGTGCCATCCAAAATATTTCTGATAGTTCCATTTGGTGCTTTCCACATTTGTTTCAACTTAAATTCCTTCACTCTTTCTTCATCTGGTGTAATAGTGGCACACTTAATTCCAACGCCATATTGTTTAATAGCATTAGCTGCATCAACAGTAACTTGGTCACTTGTTTCATCACGATACTCCATTCCTAAATCGTAATATTTAATATCTAATTCAAGGTATGGTAGAATTAATTTGTCTTTAATAAACTTCCAAATAATTCTGGTCATTTCATCGCCATCCAATTCTACCACAGGATTAGCTACTTTAATCTTTGCTGCCATTTTTAAATTATTAATTATTGATTTTTATAAATTGATTGGCTGCAAATGTAGTGTTTGTAACAATTTGATGCAATCAAAAAAGATTTGGTAAACGACTAGTGGTTTTTAAATATCAAGTGCCGCATCAATTGCATTAGATATACTTTTGCTTCAAATTTTTAAAATGAAACTCTTCATCACTTCACTTTTTGTTTTGTCTTCGCTTATATCATTTGCACAAAAAAATAAAAAAGAAAATGCACCACTGCAAAAACCCAAATTAGTTGTAGGTATTGTGCTTGACCAAATGCGTTGGGATTATTTGCAACGTTTTAATTCTTTGTTTAAAAGCAATGGTGGGTTTAAACGAATGATAAATAATGGTTTTAGTTGCGATAATACAATGCTGCCTTACACACCATCAGTTACAGCTTGTGGACACACTTGCATTTACACAGGTAGTGTGCCTAATATACATGGCATTACAGGTAACGATTGGTACGATAATGCACAAAATAAAAATGTATATTGCACTGAAGATACAACCGTAAATGGGGTAGGAGATGTGTCAGGAAAAGCAGGTAAGCAAAGCCCTAAAAATATGTTGGTTACAAGTATATGTGATGAACTACGATTGGCTACTAATTTTAAAAGTAAAGTAATAGGTATTGCTGCAAAAGATAGAGGTGCAATTTTACCAGCAGGACATAGTGCAAATGCAGCATATTGGTACAATAAAGAAACAGGAAGTTTTATTAGTAGCACACATTATATGAGTGCACTACCAACTTGGATTAATGATATAAACAATAGAAAATTAGTGGATAGTTTTTATAAGTTAGGTTGGCAAACATCTTTGCCAAAAGAAACGTATTTGCAATATTGTACAAGTGATGAAAAGCCTTATGAAAACAAAGCATTTGGCAAAGAACAAGTTACATTTCCTTATACATTAAATCAATTTATTAATAAAGATTATAACAAAATTTTAACTACACCTTATGGCAATAGCTTAACTATTGAAATGGCAAAAGCTGCATTATTAAATGAACAACTTGGAAAAAATACTGCAACTGATTTTTTAGCAATTAGTTTTTCAAGCACCGATTATATTGGTCATAGTTATGGGCCAAACAGTTGGGAATTATTAGATTGTTATGTAAGATTAGATGAAGAATTAGGTAAGTTTTTTGAATTGCTAGATGCACAATTAGGGGCAAATAATTATACTGTATTTCTAACAGCAGACCACGCTGTTGCTCACATTCCTGCATTTTTGCAAGAACACAAATTACCTAATGGTTTGTTTGATGAAAAGAATGTTTTAAAAGAATTGAATATAAAACTAAAAGAAAGTTTTAGCGTTGATTCTTTAGCTATAGAAATGGAAAATTATCAAGTGAGTTTTAACCTTAAAAAAATGGTAGCAAATAATGTGGATGCAACAAAAGTTTATGCTGTTGCAATAGAATATTTAAAAACTAATAATGCTGTTGCCAATGCCTTTTGTTTAAAAGATTTAATGCTGCAACCTATGAATAATACTGTTAAACAAATGCTTGCGAATGGGTATTACGAGCAACGTTGTGGGCAAATACAATTTATTTTAAGACCTGGTTATATTGATGGCTGGAACACAGGTACAACACACGGTTTGTGGAATCCTTATGATGCACATATACCTTTATTATGGTATGGTTGGGGAGTAAAAAAGGGGAATACACACCGAGAAACTTATATGACTGATATTGCAGCAACTGTTGCTGCTTTACTTAAAATACAAATGCCAAGTGGTTGTGTAGGTAAAGTGATTGAAGAAGTGATAAAGTAACAGGTTTACTACTTGTGTAAATAAAAAAGGCAGCTATCTGATAGCTGCCTTTTTTATTAGTTAAGTTTTATTGTTTTGGTGTATCAATAACATTTGGTAAAGTTGCTTGAGGTTTAGCGGCAGCCTCAACTCTATCCACCTCTGCTTTTATTTGAGCAGCACTTTGTTTTTCAATATCCATAAATTCTTTTTGTGGACTTTCTAAGCCATCATAATAAGTTTTTTCTTGTGCGAAAAATGTTTTGAATGCCTTAGATATTTTCTCTGCCATTGCTTTATGATCTGCTTTGTAAGCAGCGTCTAATAATCTTGCAGTATAGTAGTTATGCATATTATTTCTGCTCATTAAACAATAAGGTAAGTTTTCTTGCAACATCATATTATCAATCTTATCCAATACTTTTCTAGCATCTTCTTTTCTACCTTTTACAGCCAAATACATTGCTAATTCTGAGAAAGCACCACGCATTCCTAAAAGATGTCTTCTATTTTCTTCATCAAAATATACTCCAGGTTTATCGCAATTACCGGATTTGAAATTCATCATTTTTTCAAGCATCCAATCTGTATTTATCAGTTGACCACCAGCAGCCACATCTGCATTAGTAAATGGAACTAAGCGATAAGTTAAACCGATTTTTTGTAAATATTTTTCAAAGCCTACACCTTCTCTGCCTCCAAAATAAGATGTAAAGCAAATAGGACGTTTCCATTTATTTGCAGCAACTATATTTAATACTGCTAAATCATTCTTGCCTAAAGCCGTTTTATTAATTTCGAATTGTAATTCACTTACAATAGAATCTGTAGTTTTTAAACTTGGGTCAGCTAAAATGACATTTCTATCAACTGGTACAGATACTTTTTTAGATGGGAAAGTATTGATAAACTCACCTGACTCTTGATCCATTATTCTTACTTTATCTTTATCATCCTTGCCTGCATAATTTTTCATCATATCATACAAGTCGTAATATTTACCATCAGGATAACTAGCATTAGCTTGGTAAGTAATGTAATCTCTTTTGCTACCAGCTATTTGTTCTGGTGTCCAAATCACATCAACAGGTCCACTCTCATTTACTTTGTATCTCAATTCATTTATATACCAATCAATACCCAATAAACTAAAGTTAACTACACGAATATCTGGACGCACACCCTCAACTTCTTGTGCATACCATAATGGATAAGTATCATTATCGCCAAAGGCAAATAAAATAGCATTCTTAGGGCAACTTTCTAAGTAGTTTCTTGCCAAATCACCAGCAAGTGTTTTATTACTTCTGTCGTGGTCATCCCACTCTTGTTGAGCCATAATAGCAGGAACTAATAATGTGCAAAGAATCGTTGCAAATGCAGCTGTTATATAAGATTTTTTTGTTGCTGATTGTATAGCACTAAACAAGTATAATAGACCTAATGTAATAGCTGCAAATAAAATACAGATAACAATTACAATTAAGCCTACTTTATTGTTACCTGTAATTAAACCAGCCAAAATACCGGCAACTGCTAAAGAACCTGTACCAATTAAAATACCTGTAACCAGCTTCTTATCTTTTTGCATAGCAAAATCGTAAATAGCCATTACACCTAAACCTATCCATATAGCAAAAGCATAAAAACTGCCCACATAGGCATAGTCTCGTTCACGTGGTTGATTACCTGCAGGATTTAAATAAACATTGATGGCAATACCAGTGAAGAAAAATAATAAAAAACTAACTAAAGCATCATCGCCTTTTCTTCTAAAATGATAGATTAAACCTAATAAACCAATAATTAAAGGCAACGCAAATAAGCTATTATTGGCTTTATTTTTTTGTGTGGTTTCTGGCAATAAACTTTGGTCGCCATACATCATTTTGTCTAAGAAACTAATGCCTGTTTTCCAGTTGCCATCTCTTACATTGCCAGTATAAACACCTTGTACATCATTTTGTTTGCCAGCAAAATTCCATAAGAAATATCTTAAGTACATCCAGTAAAACTGATAGCCAGCAAAGAATTGAACGTTGTCGCTAAAATTAGGTCTGCCTTCTTCATAAGTTTCTCTGCCAGTTTTTGGGTCTCTGTATTTTCCAATACCAGAGTAGTTGATGTAGTAATCAACGTGACCCTGCTCGTTGCTTGCATCCCACATTCTAGGAAAAACCATTTTGTCTTGTGGCAGGTAAACAGTTTTTCTGTCCTTTCCTGTAGCCACATATTTATCATTTACTTTTTGAAAACGTTCGCCAGTTTCCATAGTAACACCACCTTGATTTGTAAACTTTTGACCATAAACAATAGGGAAGTCTCCATATTGGTCACGAGCCAAATAACCAACTAAACTTTGTGGATTATCTACATTGTACATATCAATTGCAGGGTCAGCATTACTGCGTATCATAGTAGTAAAATAAGTACTATAACCCATTAATATAAACATAGCACTGTATAAACCCAAACGCATATATTCTAAATTTCTTTTTTTGGCAAAACGAACACCCACCCAAATTAAAATACCAATTAATGCAAAAAAGAAAATAAAACCACTAAAGAAAGGAAGATTAAAACTATTTACAAATAATTTGTCAAATGCACCTGCACCCTTAATAGAAAATTGTATCACACCTATTTGAACAACACCAGTTAATACACAACCTATAATAAAGAACATATACATTCCACCATAGTATTCTTTTTTATTTTTTCCAAATGATTCAGCCAAGAATAAAAAACCTATTGCACCTATTGTTGCCAATAGCATTAAACCGGTCATTGTAGAATCATTTAACTCCATATCGCCAAAATACTGACGGTATTTTTCTAACTCATTAGCTTCTAAACTAGCACCATATTTTGTTGCAATCATTCCTAAAAAACCACCAATAGCCACTATAATTAAAAACCAGTAACGTAATTTTTTGTAATTGAAATGTTCTCTCTTTTTTAGATAGTACACCATTATAATTGCAGGAATACACAATAAGTTTAATAAGTGAACGCCTATTGATAAACCCATCATAAAGAATAAGAAAATAATCCAACGGTCGGGGTGTATAGAAGTTTCAGTTTGCTCGTCCATTGCAGTTTCCCACTTAAGAATTGCCCAAAATACTATTGCTGTAAAAAAAGAGCTTAATGCATACACCTCACCTTCAACAGCACTATACCAAAAACTATCGCTAAAAGTATATGCCAAAGCACCTACAACGCCACTACCCATTACAGCCCAAGCTTGCCCTCCTGTAAGGTTTTCGTAGGTTTTAATGCCAATAATTCTACGACCAAAATAAGTAATAGTCCAAAATAAAAATAATATAGTAAAACCACTAGATACAGCACTCATAATATTTACAGCATGTGCTGCAGTAGCAGGGTTATCGCCAAAAATAATAATGAATAATCTACCCAATAAAACAAATAAAGGAGCTCCAGGAGGGTGAGGCATTTGAAGTTTATTGGCACAGCTTACAAACTCGCCACAATCCCAAAGACTACCTGCTTTCTCGGCAGTTAAAATGTACACTGCACAAGCAATAATGCAAATAATCCATCCACTAATGTTGTTTAACTTTTTGAAATTCATTGTTTTTATTTTTAAAAAAAGATGTTGGCAAACATAATAAAATGTTGCTTACGTTGAATTGATTGAAAATAACGTGAAAAACTTTAATGCATTTATAAGAGTTATTGGTATTAAAAAGGTTGGAAAACGAAAAATAGTTTACTATATAATTATTGATGAATTATGGTTAAATATGCTGTGCAAATAACAAAAATTATGTAAAACCAAAGCCTAAGCTGATACTTGTAGCACTAGGCAAGTAATAATGATTTAAGTAAATTTTATTAAGCTATAACAAAATAAAAATCTCAATCTATCTTTACACAATGAAAATTTTCTTGGCACAGCAAAACTATCACATTGGCAATTTTGAGTATAATGCAAAAAAAATAATAGACGCCATAACTGCTGCAAAAGCACAACAAGCAGATATCATTGTTTTTAGCGAAATGAGTGTGTGTGGCTATCCTGCAAGAGATTTTGTAGAGTTTAACGACTTTATAAATAAATGTTATGCAACTATCGAAACTATAAAAGAACACACAGAAAATATTGGAGTGTTAATTGGTTCGCCTGCTCGTAATGCTATAAAAGAAGGCAAAGATTTATTTAATGCTGCATTCTTTTTATACAATAAAAAAATACTTGCCGAAGTACATAAAACTTGCCTGCCCACTTATGATGTATTTGATGAATACAGGTATTTTGAACCTGCTTATGATTGGAATATTGTTGATTTTAAAGGAAAGAAATTGGCCATAACCATTTGTGAAGATATTTGGAACTTAGGCGATAATCCTTTGTATAGAATTTGTCCAATGGATGAATTAATGAAACATAAGCCAGACTTGATGTTGAACTTATCGGCAAGTCCTTTTGATTATACTCACAATGAAGATAGAAAAGCTATTTGCAAAGCCAATGTGTTAAAGTATAAAATACCTTTGGTGTATTGCAATGCTGTGGGCAGCCAAACAGAAATTGTATTTGATGGAGCAAGTCTAGTATTTGATAAATATGGCAACTTATGTAAGCAATTACCAATGTTTGCAGAGGCATTGGAAAGTGTAAAAATTAATGATGATGGCACTTGTGTTGAATCTATTATTGAAACTGTTGATGTTTTGCCAAATGAAGAGTTGAATCCAAATGTTTTAGACTACGATTTAAACATTAATGAAATTTATGATGCATTGGTTTTAGGCATTAAAGATTACTTTAAAAAAATGGGTTTTGCCAAAGCAATACTTGGAAGCAGTGGTGGTATTGATAGTGCTGTAACCCTTGCTATTGCTTGTGATGCATTGGGTGCAGATAATGTGAGAGCAGTATTAATGCCTAGTCCTTATAGTACAGAACATAGTGTAAACGATGCTGTTGCATTGAGCGAAAATTTAAAAAACACTTACGACATTATTAAGATAAAAGATGTTTATGAAAGTTTTTTGCAAACACTAAAACCTACGTTTAATGATTTACCTTTTAGCATTGCAGAAGAAAATATTCAAAGCAGAACAAGAGGTAATTTATTGATGGCAATAGCCAATAAATTTGGATATGTATTATTAAACACAAGCAATAAAAGTGAGTTAGCAACAGGCTATGGAACTTTGTATGGGGATATGGCTGGCGGCTTGGGTGTACTTGGCGATTGTTATAAAATGCAAGTGTATGCTTTGGCAAATTATATTAATAGAGATAAAGAAATTATTCCTGTAAATATTATAACCAAAGCACCAAGTGCCGAGTTAAGACCTGATCAAAAAGATAGTGATAGCTTACCAGATTATTCAGTGCTTGATAAAATTTTGTATCAATATATTGAACGCAGACAAGGCCCACAAGAAATAAAAACACAAGGCTTTGATGCAGCATTGGTAGATAGAACATTGAAGATGGTGAATAATAATGAATATAAACGTAATCAGTTTTGCCCCATTATTCGTGTATCGTCAAAAGCATTTGGAGTTGGTAGGAGAATGCCTATTGTTGGAAGATATTTAAATTAAATTTTTAATTAAATCTTAAACTGCAATTAAACTAATAGGCATTGAATTTGTTTATGTTGTAATGCACAAGAAGTAACTAGTAAGCAAGACAAAAAAGAAAAAAGACCAGAAGCAGCTAAAGAATTTAAAGAAAAAATGAACGAGGCAAAAGAGAAAGCAAAACTTGTTGCAGAAAAAGTAGGTTTAACAAAAGAGCAAGAAGAAAAAGCATTTGCTGCTATGAAAAAAACAAGAGACCAATTGAAAGAAGTTAAGCAAAGTAATGCTAGCAAAGAAGAAAAGAAACAAAAAGCAAAAGACATTAGAGACGCAAGTAATAAAGAATTGGAAAGTATTATGGGAAAGGAAAAATTTGAAGCTTGGAAAAAAGAAATGAAAGCCTTAAACCACAAAGAAAAAGGCGAAAAAAAAGAGAAAGAAGGTGATGAAAAGTAAGAAGAATTTTTAATTAAAAAGTGGCTGTAACAATTTTGTTGCAGCCACTTTTTTATGTATTAAATCCAACTTTAAATTCTATTCAATATTTTTGAGGTATGAACTCAGTTTTAGCATATAGTTTTTTAGATAACACCATACAAGATTACCTGATTGTTTTTGGAGTAATTCTTTTTACTATCATCATCAAAAAACTAATCTCAAAATACTGTGCAGGTTTACTGTACAATATGGTGGGCAAAGCTGGCAAAACCATTACCAAACAAGCTTTTCTTGATTTAGTGTTGCAACCATTAGAGTTGTTTATATTGCTGTTTGTAGCATTTGTAAGTTTCGATAAACTAAACTTTCCATTTGCTTTTGAATTTAAAATTTTTAGAGTTACTTCAAGAGAAATTTTTGATAGTATTATAAGTGGTTTATTGGTAATTCTTTTTATTAGACTTTGTGTTAGATTAATCGATTTTTCTGCATTAATTATTGAACAAAAAGCCGACTTGTCAAAAGATGCCAATGATAGCCAACTCATTGTTTTCTTTAAAGATTTTTTTAAAGTAATTGTAGTAATAATTGGTGTGTTGTTATTGTTGCATTTTTCTTTTCATAAAAACATTAGCAACTTGCTTACAGGTTTAAGCATTGTGGGTGCTGCTATTGCATTGGCAACAAGAGAAAGTTTGGAAAACTTGATAGCATCTTTCATCATTTTTTTTGATAAACCATTTACTACAGGCGATACAGTTAAAGTGCTGCAATTTACTGGTACTATTGAAAAAATAGGATTGAGAAGTACACGTATAAGAACAGAAAGTAAGACATATATAACTGTGCCAAACAAACAAATGGTAGATAGTGTGGTAGATAATATTTCTTTAAGAACACAACGTAAAGCAGAAATTAAATTGGAAGTAGATATTAATACTAAAGCTAGTATGTTGCTTGAATATACTACTGCCATTAAAGCAATGTTTGCAACTAAACAACATATTCATAGCTTTCAAGTTCATCTTGTTGATACTGGCAAACAAGCTCATATAATTGACATTGAATTTTTTACGGATGCTATTTTACCCATCAATGAATTTGTTAATTTAAAGGAAGAAATACAGTATGAAATTATTAAGATAAGTGAACAACTATTCATAAAATTTGCAGATAAAAAAGAAGCTCACTAATTTTTAGTGAGCTTCTTTTTTATTTCTTTTTAACAGCTTTTTTGGTGGGTGTTTTTTTAGCAGCAGCTTTAATGGGCTTGTCAAATGCTTTTGGTTTTTGTTCTAAAATCATTCTTTTCGCTTCTTCCAAACTTACTGTTGTTAATTCTTCAGGAGTGTACTTTGTGCCATCTGCCTTTTTGGTAATTTTTAATATATCTTTTCCAAACTTAATAATTGCTCCCCATCTGGCATTTTGAATAGATATTTTTTCGGCTTCCCAATTTTGAATGTATCTGTTGGCTTCTTTGTCTAGTTTTTTTACAATCAAATCTTCACACTCGGCTTGTGTTAAATTATCAAAATTATAGCCTTTTGCAGGCACGTTAATGTACAGGTCTTTCCATTTAATAAAAGGCCCAAACCTGCCTTTGCCTTTGGTCACAGGTGCTCCTTCATAAGCAGCAATTGGAGCATCTGCTTGTTCTTTTTCATTAATCAATGTAATGGCACGTACTACATCAACTTCATCCATATTTTCTCCACGAGGTAATGAAATAAATGCTTCACCATATTTTATATAAGGACAAAATCTTCCAATACCAATATTAATACTTAATTCTTGCCCATTATATTCACCAATAGTTTTAGGTAATTTAAACAAATCTAGTGCTTCGTTTAAAGTAATCGTTTCAATGCTTTGCCCTTTTTTAAGTGTTGCAAATCTTGGTTTCTCTTCACCTTCTGTATCACCCATTTGCACCATTGCACCATAACGTCCCATGCGTGCAATAATTTTTTTGCTTGTTTCAGGGTCATTACCTAATTCTCTTTCGCCACTTGCACGCTGTGCTGTTTCCATAGTGGTTTCAATGGTTTTATGAAATGGTTTATAAAAACCATCAATCATATTGTTCCAAATCATTTTACCCTCTGCAATGCTATCAAATTCGTTTTCTACTTGTGCAGTAAAATTGTAATCCATTACGTCTTTAAAATGAACTTTTAAAAAGTCAGTAACAACATTGCCCAAATCTGTAGGAAAAAGTTTTGCTTTTTCTGCACCTGTATTTTCGTTTGCAATAACTGCTTGTATGGTATTGTTAGCAGTAAGCTTTACAATTTGATAATTCCTTTTGATACCTTCTTTATCTCTTTTTTCGACATAGGTTCTTTTAATAATAGTTGAAATAGTTGGTGCATAAGTTGATGGACGACCAATGCCTAATTCCTCTAATTTTTTTACTAAGGAAGCTTCTGTATATCTTGGTAAAGGCTTGGTGAATTTTTCAGTTGCACTCATTTCTCTAAAAGATAAAACTTGCTGTGCTTTTAATGGTGGTAAAACACCTTCATTGGTTTCTTCTTCATCTTCATCAACCATTTTACCTTCAAGATATACTTTTAAAAATCCTTCAAAAGTCATTACTTCACCGGTAGCAGTTAGTTGTTCTCTATTTGTAGAAATATCAATCTTAGCAATGGTTTTATCAAATTCTGCCTCACTCATTTGACTTGCAATTGTTCTACGCCAAATCAACTCATATAATCTTCTTCCATCTTCATCTGCAATGGTTTTTTGTTTCATATAAGTTGGACGGATTGCTTCGTGAGCTTCTTGTGCAGATTCGTTTTTATTCTTATAAAATCTTTCCTTAAAATACTTTTCTCCGTAGTTATTTACAATTTGATTTTGAATATCAGCCCTTGCAGTATCACTTAAATTCACACTATCAGTTCTCATATAAGTAATATGTCCAGCCTCGTATAAACGTTGTGCAATCAACATTGTTTTAGTAACGCCATAACCCATTTTAGTAGAAGCTTCTTGTTGTAATGTTGAAGTGGTGAAAGGTGGAGCAGGATTGCGTTTTGTAGGTTTTACTTCTACGGATGCCACTTTGTAATTTGCATTTAAACAAGATTTTAAAAAGTCTTCTGCCAATTGTTTATTAGCTAACTTTAATGGACCTTCTGCTTTAAAAATAACTTCTCTGCCAGTGATATCTGGTGCATTAAAAAATGCTTCTACTTTATAAGTTGATACAGGAACAAATGTGCTTATTTCTCTTTCTCTTTCTACCAAAATTCTTACAGCTACACTTTGAACACGACCTGCACTCAAGCTTGGTTTTACTTTTTTCCAAAGTACTGGGCTTAATTCAAAACCTACCAATCTATCTAATACACGCCTTGCTTGTTGTGCATTTACTAAATTCATATTAATTAAACGAGGATTGGCAACAGCTTTTTTAATAGCAGGTGCAGTAATCTCGTGAAAAACAATACGCTTTGTTGTATTTACATCTAGTCCTAAAACTTCTGCTAAATGCCAACTAATACTTTCTCCTTCACGATCCTCATCGGATGCTAGCCAAACTTCTTGGCTGCTTTTTGCTAATTTCTTTAATTCACTAACCACTTTTAGTTTATCATCACTTACAACATAGCGTGGTTGGTAGTTTTGATTTAGGTCAATGCCCATTTCATCCTTTTCCAAATCACGAATATGACCAAAGCAACTTTTAACCAAGAATTCACTTCCCAATATCTTTTCAATTGTTTTTGCTTTTGCAGGAGACTCAACTATCAATAAATTTTTTTTTTTTTAGTTAATTTAACAGTTCTATAATTTGACAATTAGAAAAAAAAAATACCATAAACCCAACAATCGACACAAAACCAATAATGGGGTTTAAAGGGTTGCAATATTATGTAAAGAAAATTTTTAGTTTGCCAAAAGAATTTTTAGTTAAGTCATTTTTAGTATTGAATAATTACAATATTCATTCTAAGTTTCATTTGCAATCAGTGCGTCAAAGCCTTTAATACCAAGCATTTTTTCGCTTATAAAACCTTCGGCATATTGCACTCCAATTCTTTTGCCAAGCATCATTGCACGTGCTTTGACTGTTTCTAAAAACATTGGAGATGAAATATAGGTTTGTGGTTCTGTGCTTTCTGTACTATGAAATTGAGTAGTATAGCAAAGTATGCTTTCTAATTTTTTATTATGATGTGCAGATATGTCAATCAGGAAATCGGGTTTAATATATTGGTCTTGTATATAATAAAACACATAAGCTGGTCTGTGTTTCTCTTGTAATTCTCCTGCATCATTTAATGTTTCTATTTTACGCAAACCACTTAAAAAAGCAGCATCAGCAACAAGTTTCGAGCTTCTTCCATGATCAGGATGCCTGTCATTAGGAGCATTGCATAATATAATTTGTGGTTTATACTTTCTTATTACTTGAATAATTTGTCTTAGATGTGCTTCATCATTTTTAAAGAAGCCATCAGCCATTTTTAGATTTTCTCTTACACTTATACCTAAAACTGTTGCTGCGTTTTCAGCTTCTACTTTTCTGGTTTCAGCAGTGCCCCTTGTACCAAGTTCTCCTTGTGTTAAATCTACTATGCCTACTTTTTTTCCATCTGCAATGGATGCTAAAATTGTACCTGCACAACCTAATTCTATATCATCTGGATGTACGCCAAATGCTAAAATATCTAGATTCATTTATTATTTAATTTTAACTATGAATTGTTTAATTGAATTTGCAAAGATTATTTGATTAATTTAATTAAGAGGTTTTAATCTTTATGTTCAAGTTGTTTTTTATATCCTAAAATCCAGCCTATCACTTCATTATAGCTAGAAATCCCTTTTGATTGTTTATTTAATTTTAAATATTTATCGTAAACAATATTGCTGTAGTTGGCAATATCATTTCTATTTTTTTCAAAAAATTGTCTAATGGCTTTTCTGTCTTTTTTCACTTGCTCACTCATACAGTTTTTAAGGCTATAGTTTGTTGCAATCAATTCTTTGATTCTATTACTTTCTATAAAAATGCTTGCCAATTCTCTTTGTGCATAATCAATCAATTCAAGGTCTAATGAGTATCTAAAAATAATATTATCAGATTCATTAGCAGCAATACAACCAATAAAATTAGCTTCTTCTTCGCTGGCATAAGCCAATTGATGTGCCACTTCATGGCAACAAATTACAGGCAATAAAACAGATGGAAGATCACTACGAATTTGGGCTTCTCCAGTAAAAGGATTGTAATAACCTGTGTAACCAAAATAATTACCTGCTAAGCTGTATAAACTTGGTTTTACAGCAAACTGCTGAGCTTTCAAAAAGGTATATTTACTACTAATTTTTTGATAACATTTTTTAGATTCAGCAAATATCGAATCTATACTTGATCGAGGAAGATTGGTGTCAGCAATTTGCTTTCTGCAGAAGTTAGCATCAAAAATCAAATCTCTTGTCAAGTCAATTAATTCCTCTTTTGTGTAAGCATATTTCTTTAAATTAAATTGATGAGCAACGCCCAATCTGCTGTAGTTTAATCCCCATAATAATTTAAATAAAATGTAAATGATAGAAAGAAATTGTAACAAAGAAGTTAAACCAGCTTTAAAAATAATCAACCTCTCTTTTGCATTCAAAATTTGTTGGATGAACCTAAATATTTTAACAACGATATACAATACAACTAAAACATACAAGATATCGCCGATACTAAATGGTATCCAAGAAAATAGACTTCTTTGTACAATAGAAGTGATTTTATAAAAACCATTACTATAATATTTTTCTACCCAAAAACTATTTTGTTCAAAACAAAATATCATCACTATTAAAGCAATTAAAGTTGTATTCTTTTTTGTAAAAAATTGATTGAAGTATTTCATAAATACATTGTAAAATAAACGATTTACAACAAATTTTAAATTCTCATTTTTTTAATTTGTTCTAGCCTTTACTTTTACACAATGAAGAAAAGTTTTAAAGGTATCAGTTCAACAGCATTGCATAGTGCAATAAATGTTAATAGTGAAGATGCTCATTTGGTTCCCATTTATGCTACATCAACATTTACTTATGAAACTACAGAAATTGGTATTGAGAGATTTGAAGGTGGAGATAAAGACAAGATTTATAGTAGATGGGCGAACCCAACCTGCAAGGCTGTAGAAGAAACTATTGCAGCATTGGAGGCATTTGGAATTAAAGATATTGCAGGAAATGATTTGCAAATTAAAGCATTACTACACAGTAGTGGACAGGCTGCAATGACAACTATGTTTTTGAGCAATTTACAAAGTGGTGATGCTATCATTTCACATTATAGCTTGTACGGTGGAACTTATGAGTTACTGCATAAAGTGCTTGATAATAGTGGCATTAAACCTTTTATCACCAACTTTAATGACATAGACGAAGTAGAAAAAATTATAATACATAACCCATCAATTAAATTAATGCATATTGAAACACCAGCTAATCCAACTAATCAATGTGTTGATATTGAAGCACTGAGTAATCTTGCTAAAAAATTTAATTTAATTGTTACTGTAGACAACACATTTGCTACACCTTATTTGCAACAACCCTTTAACTATAATGTAGATTTTGTTTTTCATTCTACTACTAAATTTTTAAATGGTCACGGTACTGCAATTGGTGGAATATTATTAGGCAAAGACATTGAATTTATGAAAACAAAAGCATGGAAATGGTTTGCTTTATTGGGTGGTAATAGCAATCCATTTGAAGCTTTTTTGTTGTTAAATGGAATAAAAACTTTGGAAATAAGAATGCAGCAACACTGTAAAAATGCTGATCAATTGGCTAATTATTTACAACAACATCAAGCTATTGAGAAAGTAAATTATGTAGGATTAACTACTCATCCAGATTATGAAATTGCAAAAAAACAAATGCGAATGCCAACACCTGTTTTTAGTTTTGAATTAAAAGGTGGGTTACAAGCTGGAATTGATTTTCAAAATAAATTACAAATGTGTACAAGGGCTGTTTCTTTAGGTACTGTGGATACACTAATTTCTCATCCAGCTAGCACTACACACGTTTCTGTGCCAAGAGAAGAAAGAATAAAATTTGGCATTACAGATGGCTTAATAAGATTAAGTGTAGGAATAGAAAATATAGTAGATATTATAGATGATTTTGAACAAGCACTTATTTAGTTACTTATGCCAAATAAATTATTCAATCGCTAAATCATTAATCAGCAAATCATCATTCCTATATATTTGCCTTTTATTTAACTTATGACAATACATAGAGAAGGTTACAGAACCATTGGAATTACTGCATTAGTTTTTGGTGCGATTAATATTTTTTCATTCAATTTTTTTAGTGAATCAACACCTTGGCTAAGTGCAGTAATATTTTTTGTTACGCTGTTTTTATTCTTGTTTATTATCTCTTTTTTTAGAGTGCCTAATAGAGTTTTAACAAAAGATGAAACTAAAATTATTTGTCCTGCAGATGGTAAAGTTGTTGTAATTGAAGAGATTGTTGATGTAGAATTTTTTAAAGGAAAATGTTTGCAGGTAAGCATTTTTATGAGCCCTGCTAACGTACATCAAAATCGTCATCCAATGAGTGGCGAAGTGATTTATAACCAATATCACAAAGGAAAATTTTTAGTAGCATGGCATCCAAAAAGCAGCACTGAAAATGAACGTTGGAGTGTGGCTGTTAAAAATAATTACGGTACGATTTTGTATAAACAAATAGCTGGTGCTTTGGCAAAAAGAATTTGTAATTATAGTAAAGTAGGAGAGCAGGTTAAACAAACAGACGAATATGGATTTATAAAATTTGGAAGTAGAGTAGATGTTTTATTACCTATTGGTACAAAAGTAAATGTGAGTATGAATGAAGTTGTGAAAGGTGGAGTAACTGTATTGGGTAGTTGGGTTTAAAAAATTAACAAAACTTTTAGTTTTTTGTATTAAAAAACTCCCTAATTTGCGTCTATTAATTTAAAAAATTTTACATTATGAAAAAATTATTAATGTTAGCTACTGCAGCGTTTTTAGTAACTGGTGTTGCTTTTGCTGGAGAAGGAGATGCTAAAAAGAAAGAGTGCAGCAAAGACAAAAAAGAATGCT
>JAPLER010000145.1:16269-21114 GCA_026391115.1 Bacteroidota bacterium
ATGCTGCAAAAAAGGTGGAAGCAAAAAATGCTGCAAAAAAGACAAAAAAGAAGAAAAAGTAGAAGAGAAGAAAGCGTAATCTTTTTTAGATCTTTTAAATAGAAACTGCGTAGAGTAATTACCTACGCAGTTTTTTTATTTATTCATCAACCATTCTTTAAAATCATTATAGTTTGACGATAGAAGAATAGATTGTTTTTCTTTCTCAAATAAATGTTTTACTTCATTTGGCACTTCAATTTTTTTGCCAATTGCTTCTTCTACAACATCAGGAAACTTAACTGGGTGTGCTGTTTCAAGGATGTAACCTTGTTGATGATATTGTTCTAATGCATAATATGCAACTGCACCGTGTGGGTCTAATGTGTAGTTATAGTCTTTATAAACTTTTGTTATAGTTTTTTTAGTAGTATCATCACTTACACTAATGCTACTTAACTTATTTTTTAATGATGAGAATTCGTTATTGAATATTTGTTGAATTCGAATAAAATTACTTGGATTACCTACATCCATTGCATTTGAAACTGTTGCTATAGCTTGCTTTGGTGCATATTGTTCTGTTTGCAAGTAATTTGTTACCACATCATTGGCATTGCAAGCAGCAATAAAATGTTTAACAGGTAAGCCACTTGCAAAAGCCATCATTCCTGCACAAATGTTTCCAAAGTTACCACTTGGCACACATACTACAGGTGCTTCATTTTGTTGCCATTGCTGATATGCATAAAAGTAATATAATTGTTGTGGTAACCAACGTGCAACATTTATAGAATTGGCAGAAGTCAAACTCAATTTAGCATTAATATCACCATCCATAAATGCTTGTTTAACTATGGCTTGGCAATCATCAAAATTCCCTTGTATTTCAAGTGCAGTAATATTTTGACCCAATGTAGTCAATTGTAATTCCTGCACAGGACTAACCTTTCCACTTGGATAAAGGATAATAACATCTACACCTTCTACACCCAAAAAACCATTAGCAACTGCACCACCGGTATCACCACTTGTTGCAACCAACACAGTTACTTTTTGATTGTTATTTCTGTTAAAATATCCTAAGCAACGGCTCATAAATCTTGCACCAACATCTTTAAAAGCAAGTGTTGGTCCGTGAAATAATTCTAAGCTATAAATGCTTTCATTTATTTTAACTAACGGAAAATTAAAGTTGATGGTTTCTGCTACAATACTTTCAAGTTTCGTATTTGGCAAACTATCATCAACGTAAGGCTGCATAACAGTTACAACAATTTCTTCTTTACTATATTGCTTTCATAAAAGCCAAAGTAAAAGAAATCTGGATATAGTTATAGTTTAAATTATAGAATGATTTTTTCTGTTTGCGTAACATCTGTTACTGATTGTATAATTAATGCTGAATTCAGCCTTATACTTTCGCTGTCAAATTAAAAAGATGAAGAAAAAAATATCGCTGATATCAATTATTTTATGCACTTGTTCTGTGTTTGCTCAATCGTTACCTAAACAACAAGATTCTATAAAATCCTTACCAGATATAACGGTTGTGGGTTATAATAGTAAAAGCGATTACCAGCAAATACCTGAAATAGTTGGCACAAATATTTATGCAGGCAAAAAGAATGCTTTAATTGTAATGGATAATGTACAAGGTAATGTTGTGATGAATAATATGAGACAAGTGTTGGCAAAAGTACCTGGTATTCATATTTGGGAAAGCGATCCAAGTGGCATTCAAATAGGAATTGCAGCAAGAGGTTTAAGCCCAAACAGAAGCTGGGAATTTAATATACGTCAAAATGGATATGATATTGCAGCCGACCCTTATGGTTATCCTGAAGCTTACTACAATCCACAGTTACAAGCAGTACAGCGTATTGAAATAATCAGAGGTGAAGGCTCTTTGCAATATGGCCCACAGTTTGGTGGAATGGTAAATTATATTCTTAGAAATGGTAGTGACATAAAAAAGGGCTTTGAGTTTGAATCGCAGCAAACAATAGGTAGTAATGCATTGTTTAATAGCTTTAATGCAATTGGGGGCAAATCAAAAAATAATCATTACTATGCTTTTTTTGATCATAGAAATGGAGATGGTTGGAGAAATAACAGCCAATTTTTTACTAATTCTGGCTTTGCTACTTTCACACATTATTTCTCCCAAAAAGTTTCTTTGAATGCAGAAATTATGCAATCGCATTTAAGAAGTCAACAACCAGGGGGGCTTACAGACGTTAATTTATATAGCAATCCTCAACAAAGTTTAAGAAGTAGGAATTGGTTTGATATTTTATGGACTACCCCAGCTATTAATTTTAACTACGATATAAATTCCAACACTAAATGGAATACCAAATTATTTGCTACAATTGGCAATCGAAATAGTGTTGGTTTCTTGCAATCCATAACAGTTAAAGATAGCATCAATGCTACAACATGTCAATACAATAATCGTTTATTGAATATTGACGAATATCGAAACTATGGTTTAGAAAGTAGAATTATTACTGTTTATAATTTGGGTAAAATGCAAAACACCCTTTCTGGAGGAATTAGACTTTATACAGGTTCAACATACAGAAGAGCAGATGGTGTTGGTACAACAGGCATAAACTATGATATGACAGTTATTGGTAGTTATCCTAAAAACATCACATTTTCATCAAACAATATTGCTGCATTTGCAGAGAGTATTTTTCGTATTACAGATAAACTTTATTTGATTCCAGGCGTCCGCTATGAGTGGTTATCTGGCGAGGCTTCTGGGAAAAATGGGTACACATCAGGAGGATCTGAAATCATTTTACAAAACATTATTCGCAGCAGAAATTTTTGGCTGGTTGGACTTGGCAGTGAATACCACACATCAAAGCATACTGAAGTTTATGCAAATATTTCGCAGGCTTATAGACCAATACAATTTGCTAATTTGCAAGCAGCTCCAACTACTGATGTTGTTGACCCTAATTTGCAAGATGCCAAAGGTTATAATGCAGAACTTGGATTTAGAGGTAAACATAAAAACTGGTTGCAATTTGATATCAGTGGATTTTACTTGCAATATAACAACCGAGTAGGAATTGTTAATGTAACTGGAACTCAAAGCTACAGGCTCATTACGAACGTAGGAAACAGCAATAGCAAGGGTTTTGAAGGATTTGTTGAAGCGAACATACTAAAAGCTTTGAGACCCAAAACCAAAAATGATTTATTGCTTTTTGCTTCATATTCATACACAGATGCTAGATATAGTGGAGATTTTAAAGATGCTAACACGAAAGATAAAAAAGTAGAGAATGCTCCTACAAATATTTTTAGAGGAGGATTCACGTTTGGAATAAAATCTTTTCAGTTTACAACACAGTTAAGTTGTGTAGGAGAAACTTTCAGTGATGCCAATAATACAATTGCCCCAACAGTTAATGCTCAAAATGGATTAATTCCAAAATATACTGTTGCAGATTTAACAGCAAGTTATAAATTTTCAAAAAAAGTTAATATAAAAGCTGGAATTAATAATATTACCAATGAAATATATTTTACAAGAAGAGCAGGTGGATATCCTGGTCCTGGAGCTTTGCCTGCAGATGGAAGAACTTTTTTTGTAAGTGTAGGATTTAAGTTGTAATCATAACGAAAAAAAATAGGGATGACAATTATCATCCCTATTTTAATTAAAGTCTAGTTGACTTTTGTTTTACCAAGCATAATATTACATCATCCCCAAAAACTCCTCCAGCTCCATTTCTGTTTTAAATCTTACTTCTCTTGCTTTGCTACCAAGGTTTGGTCCTACTACACCTGCACGTTCCAATTGATCCATTAAACGCCCAGCACGATTGTATCCTAGCTTCATTCTACGTTGAATAAGTGATGTACTTCCTATTTGATTTTGAACTATTAATCTGGCTGCATCTTCAAACAAAGGATCTTTTTCATTTGCATCTAATCCACCACCTTTTTCCAACTCTTTTTCATCAACATATTCTGGCAATAAAAATGCTTCAGGATATCCTTGTTGACTTTCAATAAACCTACAAACTTCTTCAACTTCTGGTGTATCAACAAATGCACATTGCACACGTGTTATTTCGCCATTGTAACTAATCAACATATCGCCTTTACCAATCAATTGCTCAGCACCACCCGCATCTAAAATAGTTCTACTATCAATTTTACTAGACACTTTAAATGCAATACGTGCAGGGAAATTTGCTTTAATGGTTCCTGTAATAATATTTACAGAAGGACGTTGTGTGGCAATAATCAAATGTATGCCGATTGCTCGAGCCAATTGTGCCAATCTTGCTATCGGAACTTCTACTTCTTTGCCAGCAGTCATTATCAAATCGGCAAATTCATCTACCACCAAAACAATAAATGGCAAAAACTGATGTCCTTTTTGTGGATTTAGTTTTCTTGCTACAAATTTTTCGTTATACTCTTTAATGTTTCTGCAACCTGCTTCTTTCAATAAATCATAACGATTATCCATTTCAATGCACAAAGCATTTAATGTGTGTACTACTTTTTTGGTGTCTGTAATAATGCTATCATCTTCTCCAGGAAGCTTTGCTAAAAAATGATTTTCAATGGCTTTATACAAACTTAATTCTACTTTCTTAGGGTCAACCAAAACCAATTTTAATTGTGATGGATGTTTTTTATAAAGCAATGAAACAAGCAATGTATTAATACCAACAGATTTACCTTGTCCTGTTGCACCAGCCATTAATAAATGTGGCATTGTAGCAAGGTCAACAATAAAGTTTTCGTTATCAATTTTTTTACCAATTGCAATCGGCAAAGAGAAACTACTGTTTTGAAATTTTTCGCTAGTAATTAGCGATTTCATACTCA
>JAPLER010000255.1 GCA_026391115.1 Bacteroidota bacterium
GCAACACGCTTTCTGGCGTCTCTTACTTTTTTTGTACCCACAATAGCACCAGCAGCAACCAATAATGAAATACCTCCATCTATAGGTGTATCCACGTCATTCGTATCTGGTGGAGGTTGGCAAAATACCACTGTAGGCACTACTAATAACATAAACATAACCAACATAATCATTTTAGCTCTTTTACTGAATTGTTTCATAATGAATAGTTTTATTAATTGAATGATTATTTTTTGATAACCCTGTCAGTAAATGTGTTTCCTTTAGCATCAATCAATTGCAATTGATAAGTACCAGCAGCAATGTTGTTATTTAATTCAATAGTCATACTACTATTGTTACCTGCATTGGTAATGGTGGTAGTGTAAACCAGTTGACCTAAATTGTTAAATAACTTCACTGTACCTCTGCCTTCTGCAACGCCTGATAATTGCAAGCCTATGGTATTGCCTACAACTGGATTTGGATATACACTAATGCTGCTGCTGTTTTTACTATTCATCTCTACTTTAACAATAGCACTGTATTTCTCGGTACCATCATTGTTCATCGTTTTTATTCTATAGTAATTTACTGCACTTGGTGTTTTATCTGTAAAGCTATATACATTGCTGATATTGCCATTAACAGCTGTTGTTTCGTTAATGCTGGTAAAGTTGCTGCCTGTGGTAGATTTTTGTACTTGATAAGATTTTACACCTACTTCTGCACTTGTTTTCCAATCTACTACTACTGTATTGTTTTGTTTGTGGGCACTTACTAGTAATTTGTTATTTGGCAATGCTCCTGCTCCTGTAAATACTACTTTAAATCTGTTTGATGCATTGCTACCACTTACACTGCTTATGCTAAATGGTATGCTGGTATTGCTGGTTAAACTGATCGGCGTTTCTGTATTTAAGAAATTATCAATCAATTTACAACCACTTACACTCGCATCAAAGTTTACTGGATTTACAAAGAACTCGTAGTTGGAACCTGCTACCATATTTAACATTTTAACATACAATGTATCGGTTACTGTAATATATGGTCTGGCTTCAATTGCCAAATTACTAGTTGCTCTTTGCAAGCTAATGCTTTCAATAGTGCCTGCTACTTTGGTAATATCATCTGCATCTACTGCATCTGCATAATTACCAAATTTTGCTCTCACGCCATCTACATTGGTATTAGGTCCACTACTTTGTACTGCAAATAATTTAACATTAAACAAGTCTGTTGATGCATTAATCGTTCCTGTTACTTGTGTATTATTATTTACTGATGTTGATTTGGCTCCTTCGCGGAAAGTAATACTTGCAGATGCACTATTGGTTCTTACAAAGAACGCTTGTCCACTTTGTAAGTATTTACTTGAACTACCACTTAAAGGGCCACTGTTCCAGTCTGTTCTGTCAAATGTGGTGTATGCTCCTGGTGAACTTGTAGTGATTCCTGTTAAGTTTGGATCCCATACATAGAAACCATTCGTAATTCCTGTAAAGGTTACACTATCGCTACTTAAATCTACTGTACAAGCATAAGGGTTACCTACCAACCAGCTATTGCCACTTACTCCTGTGTAGTTAAATACTTGAGTTCCTGTTTGTAATAAACCTTTTGCAGCCAATGTTGTTGGCACAAATGCATTTGGAATACCATTATTGGTTGGCGTTACTGTTCTGTCTCCTCTTACAAACATAAAGAAGCCTTTATTGTCTGCACTACCTGTGCTGCCACTCATTGTTTCTGTTTTGGTATTCACTACTCTCGTATAAGCTCCTGTGGTGCTGTTATACGTTAATAAATTTGAACTCACACTATAATCATCTATACCATTGGTTCCACTTGGCGTTACATTGGCTGTAAAACGTGTGCCATAGTTACTACCATAGCCAAAGTCTGATTGCCAGTTTTTATATACTTTATCATTATCATTACTTACAATACCGTTATATGTTAATGGGGTGGTTGACATTCTCCAGCCTCTGAATTGTTTGTGGTAATATCTTTCTATAGTTACTTGCCTACGGTGCCTACATATGATGTATTGCTGCTGGTACTGCGTAATACAATATTACCGCCTGTATTTAATGTGCCTGATGTCACATTTAAACCATCAAATACATTTAATTTACTACCTATAGTTAATGCTCCACCACCACTTACTGTTAAATCTTTTACACAGTTAGTTCCTGTTGTAGGATTTAATACACTACCATCTGTGCCTTGGTTAAAGTTAATAGTTGCTGATGATGAACCAGAATAGGTGAATGATGATGTTGTTGTACCTGATAATACTGGTGTACCACTTAATGTTCCTGTAACCGTTAATGCATTACCATTTAAGAATAAAGTATCATTCATTGTTACATTACCTGCGGTAAAGTTGCCACTTAATGTTACATTGTTGGGTGCTCCGCTTGGTATCACAATATTTGCTCCTCCGCTTGGTACCCCACCACACCAGTTGGCTGCATTGCTAAAGCTGCTGCTGGTGCCGCCTATCCAAGTACCATTGGGATTTACTGTTACTAATACACCTGTTGCATTGGCTGCTGCACATACACCGCTGGTTACTACAGCTCTGTAATATCTGCTTGTAGTGTTTGATACTGATGCTCCACTTAATGTAGTCGTTGTATTTGATATATCTGTTGGACTGGTAAAGCCTGCATCACTTGCATATTGCCATTTACTTACACTACCCGTATGGCCACTTAATGTTAAATCGGCTGGTGTGCTACCTGTACAAATTGCTTGTGCTGATGCTACTGTGCCTGCATTTGATGTGGCATCAATACTTACTGTTCCTGCAACTGGGGTAAATACATAGTTGGTAGCTGATAAGCCTGTAACGATTGGTGTAACGGTTACTCCTCCTGTGCCTGCTGCTGTTGTGTTGGTATAAGTTGTTGAGTATGATGTTACACTTCCTGTAATGACTGATGAGTTTTCACTATTTACATAGCCTGTAATACCTGTTAAGCTACCTGCACCTGTAACTGTACTTGCTGCTGTGCCATAACATACTGTTTGCGGATTTGCTGTTACTGATAAGGTTACTGGCGTAATATTGGCTGTTAAACTTGGTTGGGTAATAGAGTAGTTACTGCTTGGTGCTGTATAACCTGTTGTGGTAATAGCTTTACCTGTACCTACTGTTGCTGTTACAAAGGCATAACTTGGTGTACCTGTTACACTGAAACTCTCGCCATTTTGTAAACCACTATATGCTGCTGTGCCACTTGCTGTTGCAGTGGTTAAACCATCATATGCTTTATTATCTCCTGTTAAACCGGTTATCGTTAAGCCTCTTGGTGTAATATCAGCAGTAGTCGTTGGTTGTGTTAAGCTGTAAGCACCAGCGTTTGCACCTGTTAATGTATATGTACCTGTAACTGTTTTACCATTACCCACAGTAGCATTTGAAAATGTACCTGAAGCAGAAGATAAACTTACAACATCAGCCCCGGCAACATTTGTTGTTACTAAAGTTCCTGCTGTAATTGTTGCTGTATTTAAGCCATTATAAACTTTATTGCTTGCTGTAAAACCAGATACTGTTAATGGTATGGCTGCTTCTGCAAGAGCGATATCATTTGCAACGTTTGTTGTTGAAAATGAACTGGTGTTGGTATATGTTGAAGAACCAAATGAAGTGGAATTTGAAGTAGTTGATCCTGTTCCTTCTCTTCGCAACATAACTACTGTACCTGTTGGTGATACGCCACCATCATTTAAACCTACTGTATAAGCTGTTCCTGTTGCAGATTGTGTTATGGTTCTATATCTAGAACCAAATCTTGAAACAGTTGCAGTAGATGGAATGGTACCAGGATAAATAGATTCAAATTGCTCTATGGTTACAGTTTTAGAAGTAGGGTCAGCAGCATAAGTGAATGTTACAGGACGATAATTTCCACCCTTACCTATTGGATAACTAATGCCACCCGAATAGTTAGCAGTAGTAATTACTCTGGCTAAAGGACCACTAACATAACTGCTTGAACTTGCAGATGCTATTGAACCTGTTGATGCTATTGTTAAAAGACTTGAAGATGATGTAGTAACAATACCATTTGTTAAAGTTAAAGTTCCATTTACTGTAACATTATTGTTAGAGCCCAAGCTTACACCAGCACTATTAGCTATTGTTAAATTATTATAATTGGCTGCCCCAACTGTTTGAGCAACATTTGCATTATATACAACAGTACCATTATAGTTTCTAGTACCTGCAAATTGAATACTACCATTTGTTCCAGTTCCAGTAACGCCACCAGTTGAATTGGTATTTGCAGAGTATAGTGTTGTGCCAGAATTTAATGTAAATACTGCAGTACTTGTATTGGAAAGTACAAAAGTCTGACAATCTAATGAAGAACCATTGTTAACGGCAAAAGTGGCAGCACCACCAATTGTAGCATCACTTAGCAATTGCAAAGTAGGTGAGGTAGAAGGTGAAACTGTACCTACATTCCAATTGATGCTATTGCTTGTAGTACTAGTACCTGTTTGAGAAAAAGTTTGTGTTCCGGATGATTTGGCAAAATTTATAGTAGCAGTAGTAGCAACAGTTCTCTGAATTTTGCTTGAGGATGACATATTAATGTTACCAAGCAAATTAATAGTAGCTGCGGAACTTGCATTTCCGTTGGTAAAGTTCATATCTAATATGCCACTTCCACTTAAAGTAATATTACCTGAAACATTTACCACAGCATTAACATTGGTTGTTGCTGTACCATTACTTCCACCTAATATTGCAAGTGTGCCACCAGATATTGAAATGTTAGCAATATTGGCAGTATAATTTGCTGGGTTAGCACCGTCATCAGCTGAGTAATTCAATCGAACCGTTCCTGAACCAGTATTTACAACTGATAATGTACCATTTACTGTTGTAAGTGCTCCAGCTAAGTTTCTTCCAGTACTTATATTTGGTGCATTAAATGTTAAGTTGCTGAAATTTTGGTTGAATCCTGTAGGCAAAGTACCAACAGTACCT
>JAPLER010000134.1 GCA_026391115.1 Bacteroidota bacterium
TATATAACAATGATGATGCATTGAGTGATTTGTTGAACAATTTTGGCAAAGCACCTAAGCAAATGGAGCTACTACTCTCCTATTTACATTTAATTAAAACCGAAGGAGAAGTAACACAAACTGCATTATTAAAGAAATCAAATGCTACAACCGCACAGTTAAAAGGGTTAATCGATAAAAACATTTTACTTGCAGAAAAACGAAGAACAGACAGAATAAAACAACTAGCTAATGAAATTGATATAGATTTTACATTAAGTAATGCACAACAAACTGCTTTAACCGAAATCGAAAATTCATTTAAAGAAAAAAATGTGTGTTTATTGCACGGCGTTACTGCAAGTGGCAAAACACAGCTGTATATAAGGCTTATAGAACAACATCTTCAACAAAACAATCAAGTGCTATATTTATTGCCTGAGATTGCTTTAACGGCACAAATTATTCGCAGATTACAAAAACACTTTGGAGGAAATATTGCTATTTACCATAGTAAGTTTAATGCCAATGAAAGAGTTGAAATTTGGAACAAAGTAAAAACTGGTGAAGTGAAAATTGTGTTGGGTGCAAGAAGTGCTATTTTTCTTCCTTTTAAAAATTTACAATTAATTATTGTAGATGAAGAACACGATGCAAGCTACAAACAACAAGACCCTGCACCACGCTACAATGCACGTGATGTAGCTATTTATTATGCAAGTTTGTTCAACGCAAAAGTGTTGCTAGGCAGTGCTACACCAAGTATTGAAACTTATTTTAACTGCACACAAAACAAGTATGCACTTGTTAAATTAGAAGAAAGATTTGGTAATGTATCATTACCTACAATTGAGTTAATTGATTTAAAAAAAATAGTTACAGAAGATAAAGGAAAAATTCCACTATCGCCACAATTGATTGAAGCCTTACAGCAAACTATTGAGCAAAAAAAACAAGCTATTCTATTTCAAAATAGGCGTGGTTATTCGCCTTATATACTTTGCAAAACTTGTGGATGGATTCCTCAATGTAATCATTGCGATGTTACTTTAACTTTTCATAAAGCAAAAAATAAATTGAGTTGCCATTATTGTGGTAGCACTTATCCTGTTATTCAAACTTGTGCTGCTTGCGGCTCTCACGATTTTTTATTCAAAAACTTTGGTACAGAAAAATTAGAAGAACTTGTTGCAGAAGCATTGCCAAATGCCAAAATTGCAAGAATGGATTGGGACACAGTAAAAGGAAAAAATGATCATGATAATTTAATTAAACTTTTTGAACAACAAAGACTAGATGTGCTTGTTGGAACACAAATGGTAGTAAAAGGTTTAGATTTTGAAAACGTAAATTTGGTGGGTATTGTTGATGGAGATGGTATTTTAAACTTTACTGACTTTAGAGTAAATGAACGTGCTTTTCAATTAATGGAACAAGTAAGTGGACGTGCAGGTAGAAAAGATGGCATTGGCAAAGTATTAATACAAGTTACCAATATGCATCATCCTGTGTTACACTTTGTACAACAACACAACTACGAAAAATTATTTAACTACGAGCTTGAAAGTAGAAAAGCATATCACTATCCACCATTCTATAGAATAATCAATATTACATTTAAACACAAAGAAAAACATATTGCAGAAGAAGCTGCAAACATTATGGTTAAAGGATTACAGGTGAATTTTAAATCGTGTATTAATGGCCCAGCACAACCACCAGTTGATAGAGTAAGAAATCAATATTTATGGGAGATACAATTAAAGTTGCCTAAAGATGCCAAAATTATTGAATTATGTAAATCACAAATTCATCAACAAACTGTAATTATACAAAGTCACGCAAACTATAAAAGCGTGAGTGTTGTATATGATGTTGACCCAATGTAAATTACTCAATATTGCCATAAAAAAACTTCCCAAATGCTTAATGCCATTGGGAAGTTTTTAAATTTATTTTTTACTGATTACATATGTGATTGAATTTTTTTCTCCAATACACTTTTAGGCACTGCACCAATTTGTTTGTCTACAACTTGTCCGTTTTTGAAGAACAATATTGCAGGTATTGAAGTAATACCAAAATTGGTACTTACCGCCGAGTTATTGTCAACATTAACTTTTCCAATATTTACTTTACCTTCATATTGTTTAGCAAGTTCTTCAACAACTGGTCCAATTGCTCTACAAGGACCACACCATTCTGCCCAAAAATCAACTACTGTAAGTTTATCGCTTTTTAATACATGTGTATCAAAATTTGCGTCTGTAAATTCTACTGCCATAATTTTTATTTTTTTTATTAATGATAATTCAGTTTCAAATGTAATTCCAATTGTGCAAATGTGCTGTTATGACTTTTACACATACAACTAGTGTCGGAATTTTTTAAAAATACTGACAAAGGTTGTAGATAGTTTACAGTTAAAAGTTTAAACTGAATAGTTAATTTTGATTTTTAACTATAGGCTTTTAACTTAATTTGCAATCTATGTCTATAACAATTATCATTATTGCTATCACTTGTATCGTTTCATTTATTGGTTTTTCAAATCAAAACTTGATTGACGACCTAATATTCTATCCTCCAGCTATAACCAATAGAAAACAATGGTATAGATTTATTACCTGTGGTTTTATACATGCCGATATTACGCATTTGGCTTTTAATATGTATTCGTTTTATATGTTTGGCGATGCTATTGAGAATGGATTTAGTTCGATTTATGGCAATTTAGGAAAACTAATGTATGTACTCATATACATTACATCATTATTTGTTTGTTTATTACCTACTTATTTAAAACACAAAGATGATTATCATTATAAAAGTTTAGGAGCATCAGGTGCTGTAAGTGCAATAGTATTTGCGTTCATATTTTTATCTCCCCTTTCTGACATTAGTCTAATCATATTACCAATACCTGCACCAGCATTCCTCTTTGGTTTTGTTTATTTGGGTATTACTTATTATTTATCAAAACGTGGCAATAGTTATATCAATCACTCAGCACATTTTTGGGGAGCTGTTTATGGCATAGCTTTCTTAATTGTTACTAGCTTTTTATTAACAGATTTTAATGCTTTAACCAATTTTACAATGCAGGTGCAACAGTATTTAAAAGCGAAATTTTAAGCACATTCTTAGTGCTATCTGTTAGTTTAAATCTATCGTCAATTCTATAACCCACAACCCATACTATTTTTTTATTGCTTTCCATTACCCATACTTTTTCTTTTTGGTTAATAGATAACTTTTGGTTAATGAAAAATTTACTGAGCTTTTGTTTTTTCTTCATCCCCAAAGGATAAAAATAATCTCCTTGTTTCCATTTGCGAAGCAATAAAGGAAATTCTAGTTTTGACAAATCAAGTCGTTCGCTTGCTATTTCAGCTTTTGTACTTTGATATTGATTTTTATTTAATTCATCATTCGTAATTCTTAATGCATAATCATCAAAAGCAACAATTGTATCTTCTTTATTAATGACAATATTTTGAGATGAAGTATTTTGAACTGGAGTAATAATTAACCAATTTCTATTATGAATCATTCTATGAGATGCCGACTGTACATAGCTTCCATTACGAGCATCCAACAATTTAATTATTTCATTTGTTTGAGTAGCAGCAAAACCATAATCATTTATTACTTCATAAACAATCGAATAAAGTGGTGTTAATTTTTTAAGTTTCAAGATAGGAATATGTACTTCATTTCCTTTATGTTCCAATAGGTTTTTTTTATGTATTGCTATTGCCTGATGATACAATTCTTCCACATCATTCATTTTATTGATATTGTTAAAAATATTTTCTTCGGCATTGGCAAAATGCTTTGTAACCATTGGTATTATTTCGTTTCTAAAACTATTTCTGGTGTATTTATTACTTGCATTACTACTATCTTCTACAAATGCAATACTATTTTCGGCTGCATAATTTTTAATTTCTTCTTTACTAAAAATAAGTAGTGGTCTCAATATTTTCCTATCAGCATCAATAGGCTTTATCCCTGTTAAACCTTGTATGCCAGTACCCCTGAAAAAATTAAATAAAACAGTTTCTATATTATCATTTTTATGATGTGCTGTCAGTAAGTAGCAATTAGGAATTGGGAATTGGGAATTGGGGACTACTTGACTATTTTTTGAATACTGTATGTCTGCAAACCATTCATACCTTAATTTTCTTGCAGCTATTTGTATAGATAGTTTATTTTCTGTTGCATAATTAGCAGTATCAAATTGTTTAACAAGCAATTCCTTTGAATATATTGTAGCTAACGTTTTAACAAAATCCTCGTCTCGTTTACTTTCATCTCCACGCAAATTAAAATTACAGTGTGCAATTTTAAAATCAACTCCAATTTTGTGCAGTAAATCTACAAGTACAATACTATCTACCCCACCACTTACAGCAACAATACATTGGGTATCTGCATTTAATAATGCAGCAAACTCTTGCTTAAAATGCAAGTCAAATTTATTTATTAGATTCATATTCTTTGGGTATTTGCCACTAAGCCACAAAGGCTAAAAGTAAATTTATTCGTGGCTTAGTGCCTTTGTGGCAATTTATAATTCGTTCAAAAATTTCATTGTATCAACACCATCTGCATAGTCGTTAAGCGAAGGTATTTGGGCATTACCAAATGGTACAAACCCATTGCCCACTATACATTGTATGTCATTATTATTAGCAATTTTTTCTTTGAGTTGTTCTTCATTTTCATAGTAACTATAATGCACATTACTGATAGCACTAAAGATGCTTTCATTCTCACTCAATAATACACTACCATCTGTCATATACATTTTATTATTCATCATTAGCATTGCCAATTGGTAATCATAATTATGCTTGTATTTGTGCATATCAAAAAAATAATTATACACTTTCAAAGCATTAATCAATGGCACAAAATCATATTCTTTAGGTACAAATAAATGTGTTACGTTCCTGCAACCTTGACCAAAATACAGTTGTATATCTTTTGCAAGCAAAGACAAATCATCACTAGTTTCTGTGCCATCAAGCACTGCTACAGATGTTCTGTTTCTGCGAATGATATTGGGATACTTACTAAAATAATATTCAAAATATCTGCTACTATTATTACTTCCTGTTGCTATATAAGCATCACAGTTTTTTATTATTTCTCCAAAACAAATAATTGCACCAATCTCCTCATCAAAACTGTGCATTACTTTAACAATATGTTTTATCAAAACATCATCTTTACTAGATGCTTTAATCAACAGATTATATCCACTTATAAATACACATAAAAAATCATGAAAACCCACCAAAGGAATATTGCCAGCCATAACCACACCAATAGTTTTTTCTGTAGATTCTTTACTAACTGAATATTGTTTTAGCCAGTCATTTAACTTTTCTTCATCTAAGAATTGATTACAAACATTATCAATCGCTAGTTCTATAAATTCTAGGGTAAACCAGCTATTTCTGTAATTCGCCTCTAGCTTTACCTGCTTCAATTCATCGTTATTACCCTGTAAATATGCTTTAAGTTGTAATAAAATTTTTACTCTTTGATGGATGTTCATTTAAAAATTCTTTACTTTGATTTTTATTTTATAAAACAAAAGTAATTATATGGCTATTAAAATAACAGATGAATGTATAAACTGTGGTGCTTGCGAACCAGAATGTCCTAATAATGCAATCTACGAAGGTGGCGTAGAATGGGCAATTGCAGATGGTACAAGTGTAAAAGGAAGTTATATTTTAATGAGTGGTGATGCAATGGATGCTAGTCAAAAAAATGCTCCTGTTGCAAATGATGCTTATTTTATTGTAACAGATAAATGTACCGAGTGTCAAGGCTTTCACGAGGAACCACAATGTGCAAGTGTTTGCCCAGTAGATTGTTGTGTACCAGACGAAATGTATCAAGAAACCGTTGAAGAACTACTTGCTAAAAAAGAAAAACTTCATTTATAATATTAAATTCTTTAAAAGCCTTGATAGTAATATCAGGGCTTTTATTTTATTCTTTGCCTTACACTTATTAGAAATCCAATTACCATAACAATAATGCCTATCCAAAGGATATTAATCATTGGAAATTCATATACTTTAAGCGTTACCAATTCACTTACTTGTTTACTTTCTTTAACGCCAATTTCAAAAGTATTGGTAGCACCATCAATTAATTTATTGAATTTCACTACCAAAGATTGAGACAATACTGTATCTGCCATTAACTTAGGTTCCCCATTTACTAGTGCCACTTTTGGTGTAGCTTCATAGGTAGTTCCATCTTTTGCAATCACACTCATTTTAAGTAAGATACCTGCATCAGCCTTAGGTTCAACTTTTCTCACAGCGTCAATATTTTTCTCCACACCTGTCAATATTATTCTACCATTATTGTAAAAAGTAGTGTCACCCACTTTCATTGTTCTGCTATTAAATGTAGCAGTATCATCTATTGAATTTTCCATAAAAGATGATATGTAAACAAAAATATCTTTATGCCAATAATGCTTTTTATCAGGATTAAAACTGTAGCCCTCCATACCCTTATTGGCTTTTAAAGCATTAGGATGCAGTGTAAATATTTCTCCAGAATTTTTATCCTCAAATTTTAACTCAAACTTTTTTTCTCTTGTATGCTCATCAAATACATTTTTTACGTAAGTAACATGATAGTTACTGCGTTGCATATCAGTTCTCACACCTTTAAATAATGTAATATTTTCAGCAGGGTCTTCTGCCTTGCTTTTCTTAAATACAGCTATACCAGTAGTGTTCCAACTTAAAACTGCTTTTTTGCTAGAAGAAATTAGCACCCCAACTAATACCAACCCAAAACCAACGTGTGCAACAGATGCACCACTAAACTTAAATTTACCTTTAAGGTCTGTAAACAAATAAAATGCATTAGCAATAACAGCGTAAACACTACTAAAAATAGCTATATGAATGGCTGCTAAAAATCCAACACCAAATTTATCATAGTTAATATTTCCGAATAAACTAATAAGTACGCTACATACTAATGCTGCAACTGTGGGTACTAGTAGCTTTCTAAAAAAGCTTTTTTTATCGGTATTTTTAAATTTAAAATATTGTGTTAGTGCTGTTAAAACACCAATAATAATGGCAACAAAAATTTGTATCTGATTATGTGCAAACTCTTGCTCGGCTGGTGGTGCTATGTTTGTTCCAAATATTTTATTGTAAACAGGAATAGATGTTTTTGCAATAATTACTGCTGCCGATAAAAACAACACCAAGCTACCAATAAACATCCAAAACTCTCTGCTGTAAGTTTCCTCTTCTTTTTTAATTGATGGAATAGATTTATATCTAATAAAAAACAAGACCAATAAGGGAACAAAAAATATCAGAACATACAACAATAATTGCAAGGTCATATCGGCTCCTGTAAAAGCATGTACACTTGTATCGCCCAAAATACCACTACGCGTTAAAAAGGTTGAATACAGTACCAATACAAATGAAATAATGTAAAAGAAATAAGTGCTGCGTAAACTATAACCTGTGCTTTTGTAAATTAAATTGGTATGCAATCCTGCAACAAGGGTTATCCAAGGCACAAGGCTAGCATTTTCTACAGGATCCCAAGCCCAATAACCGCCAAAACTTAAACTTTCGTAAGCCCAGGCTGCACCCATCATAATACCCAATCCTAAAATTCCTGCACTAAAACTAGTCCATGGAATGGCTGCTTTAACCCAGCTTTCATCTTTATTCACTAATCCGTGAAAAGCAAAACCAAATGGAATAATTGTAGAAGCAAAACCCAAAAACAATACAGGTGGGTGTATCACCATCCAATAATTTTGAAGCAATACATTCAAGTCGTTGCCTTCGTATATTTTTGGAAAACTTAAATAATCTGCTTTTTGAAAAAGCATTGGTGCGTTCAACTCATTACGCAATAAGGCAAACGGATTATTGCCTATTTTTTGTTCAAACAAATACACGCCTGCAATCATTGTAGCAATACAAAACTGTGCAAAACTGACTACTGTTAAAACTGGTGCTTCAAACTTTTTTTGACGCCAGATAAATATCCAACCCAAAACACAGTTCCACAAAGACCATAATAAAAAACTACCACTTTGGTCTTCCCAAATACAAGCCAGTAAATATTCTTTTTGTAATGTTCTTGAAGAGTGATTCCAAACAAAAAAGTACTCGTGATAATGATTGGAAATTAAAAAAAGCAATAAGCCAAAAACAACAAACACTGCAATAGTTTGTGTTAAAAAAGAAAGTCTGGCAATACGCAGCCAGCTATCTTTTGCAATAGTTTCAACTTGCTTATTGGCTATAAAAAAAGAAATGGTTGCCACTAAAGAAGCAACCAAACTCAGTAATATTAAAAAATGTCCAAAATTTCCGTATCCTAAATGTTCACCTATATATTCCATTCTTGTTGGTATTGTTGTAATTAATGGTTAAAATACTTTAAGCTCCTGTAGCCACTTGTTTACTTGCAGCCTCTTCATTTTTGTATTTAGATGGACATTTCAATAGAATGCTTTTACATTCAAACTGGTTGTTTTGTATTTTACCATTTAAAACAATACGTGTACTTTTTTCCATATCGGTAGGCTTGGCATCGTGGTAAATAACTTTAATAGTATTGTTTAAAGTATCTTTTGCCATAAAAGTTAAATAGTTAGGGTTTTTAACAGCATCATATTCTATAGTATTTGGCACAAGGGAAACCACCAGTTTTACAGCTTTTCCTTCTTTTTCTTTTGCCGATGCCACGGTTTCGTAAGTAGTTAAATTACCCATAAAACTCACCAATACAGCAATGGCTGCTGCTATTAAAACAAGAACAATAATCTCTATTTTTTTCATACAAAAATTAAAGTGCAAATGTAGTTGCTACTCAACAAAAAATAGAAAGCATTTTCAAATTCGAAATAACAGCAAAGCCCAATTTACAAAGCTGTTAACATAAAAACAAATTATTGGGCAACTATATACAGATGCACTCATTTTAAATGTTGCTAAACAAAGTTTACACTACAAGCAGTTAACCAATAATTATTAGTCCAAAAACTTTATCAGAAAGCTACATCTATTTTTAACATTTTCAAAAAAGGTATTCAACCCATTTATACAATAAAAAAAATGATTAAATAAGCACAGACTAGTGCTTGGAAGATATAATAAAAAAGCCCTTAACATCGCTTTAATGTCAAGAGCTTTATTGCCCAATAGCCAACCACCTTTTTTTAATTACTTACATATTTGGTAATGGCAGGTGCCCACACCAAATCATCATCATCGCTGCCCTTGTAGGCTGCACTAAACAAATAAGCAA
>JAPLER010000317.1 GCA_026391115.1 Bacteroidota bacterium
CTAGATAACTGCTGTTTGCATTCAAAGAAAAATCAGAAAAGTCATTGTTAATTCTTGGAATTACTCTAAACGTTTTTCCATTATTCAGGCAGTTTAAGTTATTTCCATTTTTACTTATTGAGAAGGAATATGCAGAAGTCTTTGTAACACTAGTATCAAAATTATTATTGGCAATTGTGTTTAATTCTGGCAACGATTTAAAACTTTTATCATTGCTACAATATAAAATGGAATCTTTAACAATTGTAATATTGGGTGATGATTTTAAACTAAAACTGTTTATTTCTTTTCTTCCAAAAAAATCCCAGACTATAACTTTGCCATTGTAATCTGTTGAGATTAATAGTGTCCCTTTTTTAGCAAAAAAAACTTTTTTAATTGTACTGTTATGACCCACACCTAAATAAGGTGAAAGTGTTTGTGCACCTGTAAAAAAAGGACAGCAAGCAAAAATTAGTAGTAATTTTTTTAAATACTTATTTTTCATAGATTAAATTAAATTCTGTGCTATTTCCATCATAAAGTTTAAGACGAGAATAAAATAATGCCCATGTAACCTTATTGAAAAAGTCTTTATCGGTTTTAACTTCTATCAACCATTCATAGTATTTCTTTCCAGTTAGATAGTCAAACAAAGCAGGAACGAATAAATCAAAACTAGAAGCTATAACATCACTGCTTACATGATTGCAAATCATACCCCCGGTTTGGCTTGATAATTTTAAGAATGAATATTCATCTGGACTTTGGTAAGAATCAAAAATATTAATGCTGGTATTGTAAGTATTTGCTTTTGAAATGAGCTGATTATGTAATGTTATATCTGCATTATTATAATTAGGGTCTGTTACAAAAAGAATTGCTTTATTGGCGTAGTGTGCATTTTTATTAATGTAGTTTAATCCACTATCCAAGGCCGCATACTTGTTATTCGTTCCACCATTGGTACCTACGTCAAACATAAAATTCAAAGAGTCTGTTGGTATATCATTAATACTAGATTTAAACCCAGAAAAAATAGGCTGAAATGATTTTCTCATAAACGGGTTGTTCTGTGCAAACCCTGCAAAACTTATTTCATATCCTGATGTTGATTTTAAGTAATCAACTAGTTTATTTCTTAGTGAAAAATAATACTCTTCATTCACAAGTTTTTGAACATTTTTATCTATTAAAACCAACAGACTTAATGAACCAGCAGGCTTAGTAACAACTGTCCTTGATAATTCTTTCATTGTATATATCGCAGAAAAACTATTGTCGCCAATAGTCCACGAAGATGTGTCTATCTTGAAGAAATTAGGCTCTAAAACTTCTTTATTGTTATAAACTGAATTTGGATAGAAACGAAATTTAATTTGTGCTGTAGTATTATTAATAAATTTTGCTTTTGCATTGGAGTAAATAATATTAATACGATTGTCTACATTTTCAATTTTAGTGCAAGATGTAAATGCAAAAACACATACTAATATCCAAACAACATATTTATAAATTGTTTTCATGATAGTTATTAATTAATGTATTTATTTCCAAGAATTATTGCCCATTGTAGTTTAACAGAATAACTATAATCGAATAATGGGTTCTTATCTGAGTTAAATGAAAAATTCTTATCACGATATTCTGTAGCTAAAGAAAAAATATTGTTGTACAGCTCTAAATCTAATGATGCAGTTAATGCTATTGGTGGTAAGGCAAAATCATTATTAGGAAAATAATTCAGGGGCTTACCATATCGTGTAGAAGAGCTTGAACCAAATAAAGAAATGCCCCAGTTTATTGGATTATACTCATCCTTAAATGAAATAATATTTACAGATGCACCGGAGGAAATTGAAAGTTGCAAAGCACGTTTGCCTAATATTTTATATCCAATGGAAGGAGAGAAACGAATACCACTTCTTTTAATAAATGCGTTATATGACGCCGCTTGCAAATAAATATAATCTGAATTAAGCTGATAACGTTCAGTAAAAAAACCTAATGCAAATTTTAGATTAATATGCTTTTTCTTAAGCATGATAAAAAAATCAAGATCATCAAAAAAATTCCAATTACTTATACTCTTTTTATATAAAGCTACAGGTCCAAATTCTGGCAAGTTAATGTAATCCTGGGCATACTGTGTGGTTATATATTTTGGCAAAGTATTTTGAATGCCATAAACTTTAAGCCATTTTGTTTGTGCCGAAAGCTCTGTATGAATAAAAAAGCAGACGGTTAATAAAAACAGTTTACTAGCTAATTTCATAGTGTTTTTGTTTTAAAA
>JAPLER010000364.1:0-3861 GCA_026391115.1 Bacteroidota bacterium
AGATGTAGCAATAGGAGTGTACTACTATATTATTAATCTAGACCCAACAAAACCTGTTTTAACTGGTAGTATTACTGTATTGAGATAATTTCTATTTTATACCTAAGCAATAAGAAACAATACAGCAACTAAGTTCTAGCAATTCGTTTTACTTGTTATTTTTAGTCGCAACAAAACTTAAACATAAAAAGAGAGGCTGCAATTGCAGCCTCTCTTTTTTATCATCATCCATCTAAAGAAAATTAATTTTCTAATTTCTTTTTTAATTTATCTAAACCCAATTGAAAATCTGCACCAACTTTTTCTTCCATATTAATAAACAAACATATTGCATTCATTGGGTAAGCCATTTGGCTTTTAAAACCCCAACTTACCTTGGTTTGATTATTACCTGCGTCTTCAAAAATCATAAAAGCATCAGCATTAGATTTAAAGGGCTTTATAAAGCGTAAAGCATAATCAATTCTTTTACCATCATCTATCTTTAAAATTTCTTGTTCACCAGCTCCTACTTCTTTATTGCCTTCCCAAGCAGAAATGAAACCTACAGTACCATCTGTACCAGTATAAGTCTTCTTCATATTAGAATCCATTGTGCCCCATTTACTGTATTCATCTTGATGCTTTAAATATTTTACATAGTTAAATACTTCTGCAAGTGGTTTGTTAATAGTTACTTGTTTACTTACGTTCATATCCTTGCTCATAAACAAGGCAATAATAAGAATTAAAATTACTAGAGCTAATATACCTAGTAAAGTGTACTTGATAATGTGCATAGTTTTTAATTTTTTATTTTTTTGTGTTGAATTTATTTCAGGTGAGTAAGAAACAATTATTTACTCACATAAAATGCAATATGAATTACCAGATTTTAATTCTGTCTTTTTCTGCAACAAACATTTTATCGCCTTCTTTTACATTGAATGCTTTGTAAAAAGGTTCAAAATTCATCAAAGAAATGCTTCGTAGGCAATAGCAATACCACCAATGTCTGCAATATTTTCTCCAACAGTTAAAGCTCCTTTAACGTGCAATGTATCTAAAACTGTTAAACCATTATACAAAGAAATTACACTCTCTCCTTTAGTTTTAAATTTAGATTCATCTTCGCTTGTCCACCAGTTTTGCATATTACCTTCTTTATCATACTGTGCACCTTGGTCGTCAAAGCCATGTGTCATTTCGTGACCAATTACCATTCCTATACCACCATAGTTAATTGCATCATCTGCTTTAGGATCAAAGAAAGGGAACTGTAAAATACCAGCAGGAAAAACAATTTCGTTAAACGTTGGGTTATAATAAGCATTTACTGTTGATGGTGTCATTCCCCATTCTGTTTTATCAACTGGTTTACCCACTTTACTCACTTGAAAAGCATATTCATTTTTACTACAAGCCAGCAAGTTGTTAAAGTAATTGTGCTTATCAATTTTTACGTTAGTGTAATCTTTCCATTTGTCAGGAAACCCGATTTTCTTTAAAAAAGTATGTAGTTTTTCTTTTGCTTTTTCTTTGGTTGCATCGCTCATCCAATCTAGTCTGTTAATTCTGTTTTCAAATGCTTTTTGCAAATTAGCAATCAACTCTTGCATTCTTTTTTTTGCATCGGCTGTAAAATATTTTTTTACATATAACTGACCCAAAGCCTCACTTAAATTGCCATCTGTTGCCTGAATCATTCTTTCCCAGCGTGGTTTCATTTCTTTTGTACCACTCAAAGCTTTGCCAGTATAATCAAAACGAGCATTTACAAAGTCTGCACTTAACGCATTGGCTACATTTGACAAAAGGGCTGCTTTTAAATACAATTTCCAGGTATCAACAGGTGTGCTAGCTAGTAATGCATTAATGTTTTCAAAATGTTTTGGTTGCCCCACATTAATAGAATCACATTTCATTTTCATTGTAGTCAATACATTTTTCCAACCAAAATTTGGCATTGCTTTATCTAAAGCAGCTACACTCATTTTATTGTAGTTGGTTTGTGGGTCTCTAAGTTCTACATTGGTTAAATGCTTTTCGGCAAGTAGTTTTTCAAAGTTATATACCAGTTCAACGTTTCTATTAGCAGTAGCTTCGTCTGTACCACTAAGCGTAAACATTTTTTTTACAAATGTTTGATATGCTTTAATAATGTCTAAAGATGCAGCATCTGTTTTAAAATAATAATCTCGCTCGGGTAAGCCCAAACCACCTTGGTAAAATGAAGGAATATTTACAGCACTATTTTTTTCATCTGCACCTATCTGAATGTTAAACAACATCCCATTTTGCTCGGTTTGTGCAGTTGCTATAAACTGCATTACACCTTTAATGTCTCTGATAGCATCTATTTGCTTCAAATAAGGTTTAATAGGTTCATAACCCAATTTGTCAATAGCAGTTGTATCCATACCACTAGCAAAAAAGTCTGCTACTTTTTGTTCAACACTGCCCATTACATTTTTAGATTTACCTAAACCATCAAAAATAGCTTTCAGGTTATTTTTAGATTTGTTGTACACATCTAAAAAAGCACCAATACGGCTTTCGCTGGCTGGTATTTCAGTGTTGTTAATCCACGAGCCATTGACATACATATAAAAGTTATCGCCTGGCTTTACTGACTTATCAATATTTGATAAAGTTAAAAATTGGTTCTTGGGCTTTACTTGTCCAAAAGAACTGCCAAGCAAGCAAGCAAAACCAATAGGAATAAATATTCTTTTCATAAATGATTTTTTGGACGGTGAAAGTAAGTGTTTGACATAAATGCCTAGCACTTTAAATCATTAAATTGATGAAAGGTTGATTTGGATTAATAAAGCGAATTTTTTTACGACTTAACGCGTTTATAGTTTGCATATAATACAACACAATAAACTGTGCCATTAAAGCTCTACATATAACATTGCACAGCTACTACATTAAGGCTTTTATCTAAATTGACTAAGGGTTGTTTTTTGCTATTTTGGAATGGTAAGGTAAGTAAATAGGCAATGCTGCACTACCATACCAACTGTACAGTTCTGCATCAAGTAAGTTGGCAGCAATAGCAGGGTCGCTAGCAAGTAATGCTTTTGCATCTGTTTTGTTTTGTGCGTTCAAAACAAAAATGCCTCTATATTGATTGGTGTTTTTTTCCAAAATAGGACCAGCTATTACTAATTTGCCATCTTTTGCAAGCTTTCCAATATTGTTTAAATGTCCTCTAAACATACTATCAATAAAAGCTTTATTGGTAGTGGTATTGCTACCTGTTTTTAGAATTACCAATGTATAATTTTTCATACCATAATCATCTGCACCCAAAGAATCGGCTAATGCTTTGTTATAGTTAGTTGTGTCTTTTTGTGCATAGACAAAACCAATAATAGCTGTAAAAGCTAGTGTAAGAGTATATTTCATTGTTTATAGTGTTTGGTTGTACTAAAATAAATAACACCAACTTGTACTTTAGGTGATGTGATAAAGGTATTAGATAAAAAAGATTACATTAAGTTAATGAGACATTTTTTGATGGATGGTTGGAGGATAATTTGATCAATTATATCAGTTAGGTGTTTATTATACCAAACCAAAAAATCCTAGTAAGTCAAAGAGAAGAAAATCAAACTATGATAAAAACAGTAAACTATCTCTGCTAGTTGTAAAAGAGATAATTGTACAAAAGCTTTATTTTCTTGTTGATATTTCGTTGCTTTTCAAAAATATAATCTATTTCAAATTTTAATAAGCATACCTTACACTAATACAAATGTGTGAATTATGCAACTTTCTTAGCAATTCTGTAATTCGTTAACCTTACAATAAGAGCAATTTTGTTGCGTCTATAAAACAATAATTTGAAACTATTTATAAAATATATGGTCAGCA
>JAPLER010000364.1:3922-11011 GCA_026391115.1 Bacteroidota bacterium
GGTAAAAGAAGTATTGCGAAATCTTGGACTTCACTTCATTGTAGTGGATTTAGGCGAAGTAGAAATAATGGAAATTATTACTACAGAACAACGAGAACAATTGAAAAAAGAATTGTTAGATATTGGGCTTGAACTAATGGATGATAAACGTGCTATTTTAATAGAGAAAATTAAAAATGCTGTAGTAGAAATGGTGCATCATTCTGACACAGAATTAAGGGTTAATTTTTCTTACTACCTCAGTGAAAAACTCCATCACGATTATACCTATATGGCAAATCTTTTTTCAGAGGTACGAGGCACTACCATTGAACATTTCATCATTGCTCATAAAATAGAAAAAATAAAAGAATTGATTATTTATGGTGAATTAAATATTACAGAAATTGCCTGGAAAATGAACTATAGCAGCGTGGCACATTTATCCAATCAATTTAAAAAAGCAACAGGATTATCGCCTTCGCACTTTAAAAATTTAAAAGATAAAAGAAGAAGTCCAATAGAAGATGTTGGAAACATAAACGAGTCAAGTTAAACAAAATAGCAACATTTTTTAAGTTTATAAATCGGTAAGATTAAAATGTAGAATGTATATGGATAAATTGCAAAAGTCAGTTGAAGACAAGTTAATTATTGCTAATAGAGAACTTGCTTTTCAAAAAGAGGAAAAAGTAAAACGTGCAGCTGAACTGGGCATTGCAAATATTGAGCTTGCATTTCAAAATGAAGAAAAGGAAAAACGTGCAGTAGAATTAGGCACTGCAAACTATGCAAGAAGTCTTATAGAAGCCAGTCTTGACCCACTATTTACCATTAATACCGAAGGCAAAATAATGGATATGAACAATGCTTCTATCAATGTAATTGGCAAATCTCGTAAAGCTTTAATTGGTACAGATTTTTTTGATTATTTCACTGAGCCTAAAAAAGCACGAGAAGGATATCAAGAAGTTTTTGCAAAAGGATTTGTAGCAGATTATCCGTTAACAATAAAGGATCATAAATTAACAGATGTATTATTCAATGGTTCTATTTATAAAGATGAAGCAGGAAATGTGTTGGGCATTGTAGTAGTTGCACGAGATATTACTGAACAAAAAAGAGTTGAAAAGGAATTAACCGAAGCAAAAATATTTGCAGAGTTAGCAACAACCATTGCCGAAGATGCTCAAAGCAAAGCAGAAGCTGCAATGCGTATTGCAGAAGATGCTGTAAAAGCAAAACAGCAGTTTTTAAGCAATATGAGCCACGAAATTCGTACTCCAATGAATGCGATTATTGGCTTTACAAAAGTGGTGTTGAAAACAGAATTATCTGCTAAACAAAAAGAATATTTAACAGCCATTAAAATGAGTGGCGACGCACTCATTGTTTTAATAAATGACATTCTTGATTTAGCAAAAGTGGATGCTGGTAAAATGACATTTGAGCAAACTCCTTTTAAAATGGCAATGTCAATTGCAGCAATGTTGCACTTGTTTGAAACTAAAATTCAAGAGAAAAATTTAGAATTAGTAAAAGAATACGACAACAATATTCCTGAAGTTTTAATTGGCGATTCGGTGCGTTTGCATCAAATTATTTTAAACCTTGTAAGTAATGCTGTAAAGTTTACCAATGAAGGTAAGATTACTGCCAGTGTTCGTTTGCAAAGCGAAGATGCTGAAAATGTAGTGCTTGAATTTGCTATAAGTGATACAGGTATTGGTATTTCTGAAAATAAATTAGACAAGATTTTTGAAAACTTTCAACAAGCATCAAGTGGCACATCAAGATTGTTTGGTGGTACAGGTTTGGGGCTTGCCATTGTGAAACAGTTAGTAGAATCTCAAGGTGGAGAAACTAATGTTAAAAGCAAAATAGACGAAGGTTCTACTTTTAGTTTTACTTTAAGTTTTAAGAAAACAAAAGAAGCTGCTGAAATAGAAAATGGTTTAGTTGAAGTGAATAGAGAAATTAAAGATATTAAGGTTTTAGTAGTAGAAGACATTGCACTAAATCAACTTTTGATGAAAACATTATTAGATGATTTTGGATTTGAAAGAGACATTGCTGGCAATGGAAAAATTGCCATCGAAAAATTGCAATCGAAAGTGTACGATATTATTTTAATGGACTTGCAAATGCCCGAAATGAATGGGTTTGAAGCCACAACATACATTCGTAATGTAATGAAATTAAGTGTTCCAATTATTGCACTAACAGCCGATGTAACTACTGTTGATTTGGCAAAATGCAAAGCCGTTGGAATGAATGATTATATAGCAAAGCCTGTGGATGAAAGATTATTGTATAGTAAAATAGTTGGGCTGATAAAAAAAACAACAACAGTTAAATTGGAGGAAAACGTGATGAACGAAACCAAAAAATCAAAATATATAGATTTGGAATATTTGATGCATCGAACCAAGTCAAATCCTGCATTAATGATGGAAATGATTTCACTTTATTTAGAGCAAACACCGCCATTGATAAAAGCAATGAAGGAAAGTTTTGATAAAAAAGATTGGCAAACTTTATATGCAGCAGTACATAAAATGATTCCATCTTTTTCAATAGTTGGCATCCATACAGACTTTGAAGCAATGGCAAAAAAAATACAAGAATTTGCCAATTCGCAAACACAAACAGATGAAATACAAGAATTAGTATTACAGTTAGGAACTGTGTGTACTCAAGCTTGTAGAGAATTAGAAGAAGAATTAAACCGAATTAAAACAATGGAAAATGAATAACGAAAAAAGAAAAATCTTCTTGGTAGATGACGATGCTTTATTTTTAAAATCATTAGAAATGGATTTTTTAGAGCATAATGACTATTATATAGAAACCTATGCAACAGGAGAGTATTGTATTAAAAATTTATCTAGTAAACCCGATGTTGTAATTTTAGATTACCATTTAGATGGCATTGATAAAAATGCAATGAATGGCTTGCAAACATTGGATGAAATTAAAAAATATAACTCCGATATTCCTGTTATAATGTTATCCTCTCAAGATAAAATTGATGTTGCAATAAACTGTATGCACCACAAAGCATTTGACTATGTTGTTAAGAGCGAAACAGCTTTTATGCGTTTACAAAAAATTATAGTTTCCATTTTTCTGTATAAAAAAATGGAGAAAGAATTGAGTTGGTATATGAACAGAATGTAACCACTTGATCATAAGCTATGAATTTTATAAAAGAAAGCAATAGTAATGTAAACAACACCCAACAAGATTGTAGAACTTTGTTAAGTAAAATTTTTTACAAAATAAAACTACAATAATGAAAAAAATTACTCCAATTTTATTTAAGGTATTTATGCTATTAGCATTTATCCCTAGTCAATTAAACGCACAAACAGCAAGTGTTACAACTAATTCAACAGTAATAGCTACAACAACAGAAAAAGAGGCTGAAGATGCAGCAAAAGCTACAGTTTTATTGAGCAGGTTAGATGAAATAAAAGCAATGAATAAATCTGAGATGAGCAGCTCAGAAAAAAAAGAGCTAAGAAAAGAAGTAAAATCTATTAAAAGCGAACTTAAGGCAACCGGAAATGGTGTTTACTTATCTGTTGGTGCTATCATTATCATTATTCTATTGTTAATTCTACTTCTCTAAAAATATTTAGTTTATTACTGATACAATAAATGCTACTTATGTCTACAAGATATGAGTAGCATTGTTTAATATATTATCTACCAAAACCAAAATTGGCAATGCTTTCAACACATTTTGATATAAATGGATTAAACAATAATGAAGTGCTTGAAGCAAGAAAAAAGTATGGCTCTAATAAATTAGACTATAAAAAAAACAACCCTCTTTTAGAATCGCTTAAAGGCTTTGTAACCGACCCAATGATTCTTCTTTTATTGATTGCTTCTTCCATTTATTTTGTTAGTGGTAAAAGAATAGACAGCCTATTTCTTGTTGGTGCAATTTTTTTATTGTACGCGATATCATCTTATCAAAATGCAAGAAGTAAGAATGCTTTGGAGAAATTAAAAGAGATTACTAAACCTCAATGCAAAGTCATTCGTAAATACAAAACAGAAGAAATTAAAACGTCATTCGTAACGACAAAGCAGAAGAAATTAAAACAGAAGATTTGGTTGTAGGCGATAGTTTAGTTATTGAAGAAGGAGCATCTATTGCTGCTGATGGAACCATTATTCATTCGAGCGATTTTTCAGTAAATGAATCTATTCTTACCGGAGAATCAATGGCTGTTGATAAAGATAAAACCAAAGAAGATTGTCAGGTTTATCAAGGCACAACAGTTGCAAGAGGTATGGCTATTGCTACTGTTACTGCCATTGGCAATCAAACTAAATTGGGTAAAATTGGTAAAAGTTTAGAAGATATTAAAGAAGAAAAAACGCCCTTAGAAATACAGATAAATAGTTTCATTAAAAAAATGGTTATTGCTGGTGCAATTACTTTTGCAACAGTTTGGGCTGTTAACTATTTTCATACCTTCAATGTATTAGATAGTTTACTAAAAGCACTCACTTTGGCTATGAGTATTTTACCAGAAGAAATACCTATTGCCTTTACAACTTTTATGGCAATTGGTGCTTGGCGAATGATTAAAATGGGCATTATTGTTAAGCAAACCAAAACAGTAGAAACACTTGGTAGTGCCACTGTAATTTGCACAGATAAAACAGGAACTATTACTGAAAACAAAATGAGTTTAGCCAAACTTTTTGTATTAAACACCAATAAAATTGCAACAGCAACAGATGCTTTAAATGATGATGAAAAAAAGCTTGTCTCGATCTCAATGTGGGCAAGCGAACCAGTTCCTTTTGATCCTATGGAAGTAGCATTACACAATGCTTACAAAGAAATTTATATTCAAAACGATGAAAGAGATACTTACAAATTAATTCACGAATATCCATTGAGTGGTGTGCCACCAATGATGACACATATTTATGAAAATAAAGATGGTAATAGAATCATTGCAGCAAAAGGAGCTGCTGAAGCTTTGATGAATGTTTGCAATCTTTCAACAGAAAATATACAAATAATTGAAGATGCAATTGCAACCTTAGCTATAGATGGATATAGAATTTTAGGTGTCGGAGAAGCCAATTTTGATGGAAGTAAATTTCCTGAAACACAACAAGAGCTCCCATTCACTTTTATAGGATTAATTGGATTTTATGACCCTCCAAAAAAGAATATAAATGCTGTACTACAAAGTTTTTATAATGCAGGTATTGCAGTTAAAATAATAACTGGCGATAATGCAGCAACAACTACTGCTATTGCAAAGCAAATTGAATTTAAAGGTTATGAAAAAAGTATTACTGGTGATGAATTAATGCAATTGAATGATGGTGAATTAAAACTAAAGGTGAATGAGATAAATGTATTTACAAGAATGTTTCCAGAGGCAAAATTAAAAATCATTAATGCTTTAAAAGCAAACAATCAAATTGTAGCAATGACTGGCGATGGTGTAAATGATGGCCCTGCTTTAAAAGCTGCACACATTGGAATTGCAATGGGCAAAAAAGGAACAGAAATAGCTAAGCAAGCAGCTTCCTTAATTCTACTAAAAGATGATTTGTCTGCAATGGTTGATGCGGTTGCAATGGGCAGGAAGATTTATACAAACTTAAAAAAAGCAATTCGATTTGTGCTATCTATCCATATCCCAATTATTCTAACAGTGTTTATTCCATTGGTTTTGGGTTGGATTTATCCAAATATTTTTTCTCCTATTCATATCATTTTTTTAGAATTAATTATGGGTCCAACTTGTTCCATTATTTATGAAAATGAACCTATGGAGAAAAATGCAATGTTCCAAAAGCCACGTCCATTTACCAACACTTTCTTTAGTTGGAAAGAACTAACGATTAGTATTATTCAGGGACTTATTATTACTGTTGGTACTTTATTTATTTATCAATTTTCTGTGCGTAATGATTATAATGAATCACTTACCCGCACAATGATTTTTACTACTTTAATTACAGCAAATGTTTTTTTAACACTGGTTAACCGCTCTGCATATTATTCAATTCTTACAACCCTCAGCTATAAAAATAATCTAGTACTATTCATTATTGGTATTACTATTATTATCACTAGCCTAATACTATACATACAACCCATAACTACATTTTTTGAATTTGAACCTTTGAGTTTTTACAAACTATCAATTTGTTTAATAACAGGGTTTCTTTCTGCAATTTGGTATGAAGTATTAAAATGGAAAAATAGAAATAAAATAAATAAAACAAAAGGCTGACTTAAATAACGATTTCTTCTTTTAAAAATAAGTATGACAATTACTAATACTTCAGTTTCAAAAAAAATAGTGCTGCTATTTCTTGTGTTTGCAGGACTATATTTTGCAAAAGCGTTTTTAATGCCATTGTCTATAGCTGGTATTTTAGTTACTCTTTTTTTACCATTTTGCAATTGGATGGAAAGAAAAAAAATTCCTAGAGGATTTGCTGTTTTTATTTGCCTTTTAACACTTATGCTTATTATATCAGGATTGATTTTTTTATTTAATTTAAAAATCTCTGAAGTATTAACTGACTTTGATTTAATTAAACAAAAACTAGCTGATACTGGTATAAAAATTCAAGAATATATTTTTACTCACTTAGGTGTTTCTGTTAAAAAGCAAACACAAATTTTTAAGGATGAACAGCCATCTTTTGGCAGTATTATGCAAGTGATGCTAGGTTCTGTTGCATACATTTTTACAAACCTGATTTTAGTGCTAACTTATGTGCTTTTTCTTTTATACTATCGCACACATATTAAAGATTTTTTTCTAAGAATTTCACCGCAAGCACAACAAAAAGAAACATTGGAATTACTTGGCAAAGCAACAAGTATATCTCAACAATATTTACTTGGTTTATCCAAAATGATTATCTGCTTATGGATAATGTATGGCATTGGGTTTAGCATTATTGGAATAGAGAATGCTATATTTTTTGCTGTGCTATGTGGACTGCTAGAAATTGTACCATACGTTGGAAATATTATTGGCACAACACTCACTGTTTTAGTGGCAGCCTTACATAGTGCAAAGCTTTCAATGCTTGGTGGTGTTGTAA
>JAPLER010000106.1 GCA_026391115.1 Bacteroidota bacterium
AAAATTTAGACGATATTGCAGTAACACAAGCACGTAAAAAACCATTGCAAGAACTTGCTGAATTTTTAATACAGAGGGAGAATTAATGTTTAAAAGGAAAAATATGACTGAACCCAAAAATAGTAAATCATCCATTTCATATTTTATATCTTTCTTGCTTGGTATAATTATTTGCAAAGGTTTAATAAAAGCAATAGATAATCAAAAAACAGGATTGATAGTATTGTACTCAATTTCATTATTGATGATTTTAATTATGATTCTAGTTGATTTAATCAAAAGAAATAAAAACAAATCAAAACCTTAGCCTTTTTCATTATTTGGCAAAACAAAAAATTATGTCTCTATTCCGTAAAAAAAATATTGATACCATTGTTGCAGATGCACAAGCCAATGCTGATGGTCATTCTACAGGTCTATCAAGAGTACTAACTTTAAAAGATTTAACTTTTTTTGGTATTGCTGCTATTATAGGTGCTGGTAGTTTTAGTAGTTTGGGTAGTGCAGTTTTTAGTGGTGGCCCAGGTGTTGTTATTCTATTTATTATTTGTGGTATTGCTTGTGCTTTTACAGCTTTTTGTTATAGCGAGTTTGCTAGTCGCATTCCAGTTGCAGGTAGTGCATACACTTATGCCTATGCAAGTTTTGGAGAATTATTTGCGTGGATTATTGGCTGGGCTTTGGTGATGGAATACAGTGTTGGTAATATTTATGTAGCTTTTAGCTGGAGCGATTATTTCACTTCTTTCTTAGAAAAAATAAATATTCACATACCAGACTTTTTAACTTGCAGTTATGCCGAGGCTAAAGGTGCTATTCACAAATTAGCAGCATGTAATGCAGTTGAAAAAGTTGATTTTTTAAGTAAAAAAGCAAATCTGGAATTGGTAAATGCCTGGAACAATGCATCACAAATTGGTGGTTTAAGGTTGATTCTTGACTTGCCAGCATTGGTAATTAATGGCTTAATTACCTACTTGGTTTTTCGTGGTGTAAAAGAGAGTAAAAACTTCAGCAACATAATGGTTATTCTAAAATTAATTGTAGTTGCTTTAGTAATAATTGTTGGTGGATATTGTGTTTTTCATTTAAACTTGTCTGGCAACTGGCATCCTGCAAATTTGCAAGGAGAACATAATTTTATGCCAAATGGATTTAGTGGTGTAATGGCTGCTGTAAGTGGTGTATTCTTTGCCTATATTGGGTTTGATGCTGTAAGTGTACTGGCAGAGGAAAGTAAAAATCCACAAAGAGACCTACCGCGTGGAATGATTTTAAGCCTTGTTATTTGTACTGTAGTTTATATTTTACTTACCTTAGTTTTAACAGGTGCTGTTGTATATTCTAAGTTTGAAAATGTTGGTGACCCGCTTGCTTTCATTTTCGAAAAAGATAATTTGAATGTGGGTTGGATGCAATTTCTAGTTGCTATTTGTGCAGTTGTTGCAATGACAAGTGTATTACTTGTTTTTCAAATGGGGCAACCACGTATTTGGATGAGTATGAGTAGAGATGGTTTGCTACCAAAGGTTTTTCAAACCATTCACCCCAAATATAAAACACCAAGTTTTGCTACAATACTCACTGGTTTAGTAGTAGGTGTTCCTATTATTTTTACAGATAAAACCTTTGTTCTTGACTTTACAAGTATAGGAACTTTATTTGCTTTTGTATTGGTGTGTGGTGGTGTATTACTTATTCCAAGAAAAGAAAAAGAAAAGGGTAAATTTCATTTGCCATATATCAATGGACAAATTATATTTCCCTTACTCATTGTAATTTCTATTATTTTTATCACAATTAAATTTCCAGAATACTTTCCAAGTTTATTTCATTTTGACTTTAGCACAAATGCCGATTATGCTGCAGGTAAACTAAGTTTTATGGATGTTGCAACACCTCAAATTTCTTTAATTATTTTCTGGGTTTCGTGTATTGTCCTTTCTATTTATACTTTCATAAAAAACTTTTCGCTTATTCCATTACTGGGCTTAGCAAGTTGTATGTATTTACTTACAGGAATGACAAAAACAAACTGGGCTTGGTTTATAGGATGGTTACTTATTGGGTTGGTTATTTATTTTATTTATGGTAGACATAAAAGCAAACTCAACAAAAGTTAAACTTTAGTCAATTTTTGTAGGGTATTTTCTGTAACGTTTTAGCCCATTTTCCATTGCGGAGTAAACTTGTTGTTTCAATACAGGTAAGTCTTTAAAGGTTAAACCTTGCACACTAATAGATTCTAAGTAAACTACTCGATTATAGCCTGGTGTTAAACTAAAAATACTTCTAAAATGTAGCCTTTCTAACGTATCAATTAATAATAATGGTTGAATATTTGTTTGCGTTTCTATAGCAACTCTAAATGCTCCATCAAAAAAATCTTTTAAAGGATTAGGTGTTTCATTAAAAGTACCTTCAGGAAACATAATAATTGACAAACCCTTTGCCAATGCAGCTTTTAAAGCCCTTACACTTTTTGCTCTATTTTCAGCATTACTTCTATTTACTTGTATAGCTGTTGCTTTGTATATCCATCCAAAAATGGGAATTTTTATCATTTCGTATTTACCCAAAGCTCTTACTGGTTGATGGATAGCTAAAACCACTGGTGGAATATCTAGGTATGAAATATGATTTCCTACAAATATGTATTGTTGATTTGTATTGTGTGGAGCTTCATAAATTTCTTTATGAATAATACCTACAGTTAGGTACCAGGTTTGTGCCCAAATATGGCAAAGGGTATAAATAAAATTCCCTCCTTTTACTCCAAACATTGCAGCTATTAAAACAAATGGCAATATCACAATCATAATAATAATGAATGTGAAAAGTGCATAGATGCAATACAATATTTGCAGGGGTTTTAATAGTTTTTTCAAGGCAAGGAATTAGTCAAAAATATATTTGTAGCATTTACTCAACATCATTCAACACATCAAGTATTGCTTTTACAAAATCACTAACCAAATAGCTTAACATCTTTCCTGTTGCAGCATTATTTCTTCCATCTTCTAGTTGTGTTGCACCTTCACAAATGTGCAAATATGCTGGTCTGCAAGTGCTTGCTGTATAAGTAAGATATTGACGAGCGTGCTGTAAACTAATACCAGCAGGGCTTGTAGCACTACTCAAAGCATTTTCAATACAATCTATATCCAATTCAATTCCACACAAAGTATCTTCTGTAAAACCAGCAGCGTGTGCAACTGCTTGCATAAAGTTTCTTTTCTCGTGTATAAAAATATCCTCGTAAGTAATGCAATCAACAAATGGATTATTTACCATATCAATCCACACATTTTGTGGTATATAGTTTTGATGCAAGCCCACAATACAATATTTTTCTAGATATCCATCTTCCTCTGCATATCTAAACCCATTGCCACTATGCCTTCCTTCAAGTGGTCTGTAATCTGCATGAGCATCTAAATTAATGGCATTCAATTCAGTAATATCAATCACACCTGCTTTGTGCCAACCTTTTGCTGCACCTTTAATACAAGGATAAGAATTATTGTGTCCACCACCAATAACTAAAGGTAGTTTTTTGTTTTGTGTAATAAGGTGCATCAGTTGCTCCACTTCAGCATCTATCAATGTTACAGCGTGTCTATAAGCAGATAATTTTTCTTCGTTTTGATGTGCATTTTGTAATATTACTTCTTCAACAATATTAAAATCAAAATGCCCAATTAACAACACTTCTTGACCATCTAAAAAATCGTTGCTTTGTATATTTAAGAATGATTGTAAGAAAGGCAACCAACTTGTATTTGCCCCTCCTACCCCACCATTGGCTTTTACACCAATATCTTCGGGAATACCAAATAACACAAATTTAGCAGTACTATTTTTTATAGATGATTCTGTATCGGCTGTATTAGATAATACTTGAATTCTTTCGCCAAGTTTGGTTTCAAATCTTCTTATTTTAACTTGCGATAAAACGTCTTGTTTATTGTATAGTTTAAGATGAGAAAGCATATTAGTATTTTTTGTAAATGTATGGTTAAACCACAATAAAAAAGTCAATAATACTTAAACTTAAAAGTTAATGTATTACTGACTTTATTAAACTATGTTGTTTATATTATAAGCTATTCTACCACCAACTTCTCAGCATTTACAGTTCCATCTTGCATTGTTGCTTGAATCATATAAATGCCTTTGGTTAAAAGTTTACAGTTAAAAGTCAAGCGTTTTGTTGCATTATTAAATTGTTTTACAATTCTGCCCATTGCATCAATGATTACAATTTGCTTGGAATTGGCACATTCAATATTTATAAAGCCATTTGTAGGGTTTGGATAAATAACCAATTGGTCTTTAGTCTTTGGCTCTTGGTCTTTGGATGAAACCTTTTGAGTTAAAGTAACATTGTGTTTTTTGTAATCACTATCCCAAGCTTCAACCTCAGCAATATCATTATTAATACCTAATTCCAAATTACTAACTCCTAATTCCTTTGCACGAAGCACCAAAGTAAACAATTCACTACCATCTTCTAATGTTTTTGCCTCAGCGTTTTTATCTGTCCACAGCATTGCAATATTGCCTGTAGCTGTAGCTTGTATATCGCTAAAATCAATACCTAGTTTATTGTTTTCTATACCAATAAATTCATACTTGGTATTATCAAAATGAAGTGTGTATTGCATTGCTGCAAGATCTTTAAAGTTGATAGCTGATAGTGTATAGCGTGTAGTTGATGCCTGTTCTTTTCTATCCACTATCAACTCTAAACTTTTAACTGATTGCCTTGCCACAGCAGGATTCCAATCATAATTCACATCTCCTAATTTTACTCCAACAAATGTTTGATTGGTTTTGTTGCTGGTTAAATTAGTGAACAAAATAGAATCTTTAAAAGGGAAAGGATTTGTAGTATCAGGAAAAACATAAGCACTATCTATAAACTCCCATAATCTGCTACCTTTTGTTGTGCTAGTAAATGTTGTATCTGTACCTAATATTAAGCGTTTAATTCTTAATACATCCACACTATTTATTTGTTTATCGCCAGTTACATCTGCAGCTATTAATTTATAAGGGCTATTGAATTTTGTGGTATTTAATATATGTCTTTGTGTTAATAGTGCATCAATACTTGTTACGCCATTGGCTTTAGTAACATCATTGTTTTTTGCAGGTTTTAAAACATAATTACCGGTAGCCAAATTACTAAAACTATATACACCCGAAGCATCAGATTGCCCTCCAGTTGTTGTTGTTCCTTTTAAAGTAATATTTGCTTTATTTACTTTTTTGTTATTAGGTAGGCTTATAGAACCAGCAATAGAATACGTTGAAGCAACGGGCAACAAATCTGCCCAATTGGTAAATACTTTAATACCATCTATTGCACCTAAAGTTCTACCAGTGCTTCCTTCACGCATTACTACAGATTGTATTTGTTTTAAATCAGATATTGCGGTGTCTGCAAAACTAACTGCTGGCAAAGGTTCGCTAGTTGGAATGCTTGCATCTAATATGAATAAATGCATACTATCGTCTCTAGTACTAGAACCATTAAAAACATATTTCAATACAACTAAATAAGTTTGTCCAACATTAAATTCTGTTGTTGTAAATTTTGGAGTTTTGGCACCAGCATTTATTTGTGCAGGTGTTAACTTAGCTCCTGTTCCCTTAGCCAATCCTATTTTAAACGTATTAGCAGTACTGCCATCAGCTACAAAAATTCGAGATCTAAAGTTTGAAACACCTGTTAAACCGCTTGTATCACAGAAATGATAGAAATAATCTGTTGCAGTGTCCTTGCCACCACTAGAATCTATTTTTAGCAAGAAGGAAGAATATAAAGAACCGCTAGAAATATTATTTGGAAGTTTAGCGTTTACATCCTGATTGCGAACATTGTTTTGGAAAGTTACAGAACCACCTAATCCAGAGCCAGCATAATTAATAAAGCTTAAAGAACTATTTTGAAATTGAATATTTTTTGCTGCACTGCCTCCTCCACTGTGGGCTTTCCAAATATTACCACCAATTGATGGATTATTTAAAGAGTCGCCATTAGCTCCTTGGTATACAAAATTTTCTTCGAATAAAACACCTGAAGTAATTACAGTTTTAAAACTTGCACTAATAGTATGTGCTGCTATAACATTATTAAATGTATATGAACTTACAGCACCAACAGAAACACCATCAACCAATACATCTTGTACAGCATAACCACTATTGGCAATTATATTAAAAGTTTGATTGGTACCAGAAGTTACAACAACAGCACCCGATGGAGTAATAGAGCCATTTGCACCAGCAGTTGCAGTAATGGTATATGTTGTTGTATTTACAGCAAAGCTTGCACTAATGGTATGGTTTACTGTAACTGTGTTAAATGTGTATGAAGCAACTGCACCAACTGAAGTGCCATCTACCAACACATCTTGAATAATATAACCAGTATTTGGGGTAATATTAAATTTTTGAGTAGAACCAGAACTAACAGGTACTGCTCCATTTGGCGAAATACTTCCATTTGCACCAGCACTAGCTGTGATTGTATAAGTTGTACCACTTGCAATAATGCTGCTCCATTGGCTATAAAATTTAATACCATCTATAGTTCCTGCTGTTCTACCAGTACTTCCTTGTCTTATTACTACAGATTGTAATTGTTTTAAATCAGAAACAGCTGTATCAGTAAAGCTTAATGTAGCAGAAGGTTCTGTTGTTGGTATGGCAGTATTCATTACAAATAAATCAAGATTATCATCTTTCGTTGTTGTTGCATTGAAAGTGTATTTCATCACTACTAAATATGTTTGACCAATGTTATATTCTGTAGTTGTAAATACAGGAACTTTTGCACCAGCAGTTATTTGAGCAGGAGTTAATTTAGCACCAGTTCCTTTACTCAAGCCTATTCTGAAAGTATTAGCAGTGCTACCATCTGCAACAAAAACTCTTGCTCTGAAATTAGCAACACCATTTACACCATTAGTATCGCATAAATGATAAAAATAATCTGTAGCAGTATCTTTACCACCACTTGAATCTATTTTCATTAAGAAAGAAGTGTAATAAGAGCCAGTTTTATTGTTACTACCAATGTAGGCATTCACATCTTGGCTTCTAACCGTATTTTGAAAAGTTACTGAACCTCCTAAGCCAGATCCTTTATATCCAACATAGCTTAAAGATGCGTTTTGAAACTGAATATTTTTTGCTAAACTACCACCGCCACTATGTGTTTTCCAAAGAGCCCCACCAATTAATGGGCTTGTTAATGAATCTCCATTATTACCAGTGTAAGTAAAATCTTCATCCACCAAAGTAGGTTGTGCTACTATAGCCTGAAAACTAGCATTTATAGTATGTGTAGTGGTAACATTATTAAATGTATAAGTTGTTATTGCACCTTGCGAACTACCATCTACTAAAACGTCTTGAATTGAATAACCACTATTTGGCGTAATACTAAATGTTTGATTTGTACCTGAAGCTACAGAAACTGCACCAGATGGAGTAATGCTTCCATTACTACCAGCTGTTGATGTTATGATATAATTTGCTCCAGTTGAAATAATATCAGACCAAGAAGAATAACTATAAATACCATCAAGTATACCTAAGGTTCTTCCTATATTACCCTGCCTTATAACAACTGATTGTATTTGTTTTAAATCGGATATAGCTGTATCTGTGAAACTAAGTGTTGGTGTTGGCAAACTAGCAGGTATTGCTGCATCAATAACAAATAAATCTAAATTATCGTCTCTAGTACTACTTGTATTGAAAGTATATTTTAAAACTACTAAATATGTTTGACCAACATTATATTCTGTTGTTGTAAATACTGGTGCTTTAGCACCTGCAGTTATTTGATTAGCTGTTAGTTTAGCACCAGTTCCTTTACTTAAACCTATTTTAAAAGTATTGGTTGTGCTTCCATCAGCAACAAATACTCTAGCTCTAAAATTAGATACTCCAGTTATTCCAGATGAATCACACAAATGAAAGAAATAATCTGTTGCTGTATCCTTTCCACCAGACGAATCTATTCTCAAAAGAAAAGAAGCATAAACTGAACCTGTATTAACATTTGAACCAATGTTGGCATTCACATCCTGACTGCCTACAGTAGTTTGAAACTTAACAGAACCGCCAAGACCACTGCCTTTATATCCAGAAAAACTTAAACCTGTAGTTTGAAACTTAACATTTCTAATTAAGTTCCCACCACCACTATGTGCTTTCCAAATATTGCCACCAATTGATGGATTGGTTAAAGAATCACCGTTAGTACCGGTATAAACAAAATTCTCTGAGAATAAAACTTGTGAAGATGCTGAAGTGCTAATAAAGCACAATGCAATTAGCAATGCAATAAATGATTTCATATTGTACAATTTTTCTTTGGTTGGCGAATATAGAAAAACTCTCAATATGTTGTATTGAGAGTTTTATTTTAAAGGATGCAATTAGCAAATAATTACTTAACAATAATCCTCTTCACATTCTCACCTTCAAGGCCAACAGCTTTTAAGAAGTAGACGCCTGTTGCAATGTTGCCATTCATTTTAAGATTCATAGTAACGTTGTTGTTGCCTTTTTGTAGCTAAATAGATTGCTTTAAGATAGTTTTTCCTAGTGCATCTGATAATTCAAAGTTCACTGTTTTGTTTTGTATGCTTGCAATTGAAATTTTAATCTCTCCACTTGTTGGGTTAGGAGAAACACTCCATTGGTCAATCGTTATTGGCAAGAAGTTATTAGTTAATTCTTTGTTTAAGAGAACAATATTGTGCTGAATAAAATTTTTATCCCAAGCTTCAATATCAGTTATTGAGTTGTTAATTGTAAGTGGTAAATGGTTAGTACCCCACTCCTTACTTGCCATTCCCCACTTGCTTTTAAGCACCAACGTAAACAACTCACTTCCATCTTCCAATGTTATTGATTGAGCGTTTTTATCAGTCCACAACATTGCTATATTGCCTGTATTATTTGCTTGTGCTACGTTATATTCAAAACCTGTAAGGTTTTTGAAACCTTCCAGGTTTACAAATTCATACTTGCTATTATCAAAATGCAATGTGTATTGCATTGTTGCAATGTCTTTAAAGTTGATAGTTGATAGTGTATAGCGTATAGTTGATACCTGCTCTTTTCTATCCACTGTCAACTGTAAACTATTAACTGACTGCCTTGCCATACTAGCATTCCAATCATAATTAACATCTCCCAATTTAAC
>JAPLER010000168.1:0-1253 GCA_026391115.1 Bacteroidota bacterium
CATTACCTCCAAACTTTTTTAGTAAAGTAGCGTTGCTTTCTAATAAAGTTTCTTTTTTTCCACAGTCAAACCAGCTTTTTACTTTAAACGATTTAAATTTGGCTCCACGTTTAATCATACAATCCAAAGCATCGGTTAAGTTATAACCACTTTGAGATTTAATATCATCGGCAAAAATTTGCTGTAAACATTCGTATAAAAAATGGGTCTCTTTAATTTTATATAAACCCACCAAAGCCATATTGCTTGTAGGTATAGCAGGTTTTTCTACGAGTTCTTCTATAAAACCTTCTTCATTTATGGTAGCTACACCAAAGTTTCTGGGGTCGTCTACTTTTTTAATTCCTAGCATACTGTATTCGCAAGCCATCACTTCATTAATATCATATTCGCAAATGGTATCGCCAAGTGCAATAAAAACTTCATCATTATTTACAATATTTTTGGTAAGTTCAACAGCATGTCCAGTTCCTTGTCTATCATTTTGATACACAAAATGTGTTTGCAAATGGGGATAATGCTGAGTTACATATTCCTGAATTTTTTCTCCAAGATAACCAACAATAAAAATAAATTCATTAATGCCTGCATTGTGTAGCTGGTCAACAATAAAACTGAGTATTGTCTTTCCTGCAATTGGAATTAATGCTTTGGGTTGTGTATATGTATGTGGACGTAGCATAGTGCCAGCACCTGCTACAGGTATAATTGCTTTCATTTAATAAACAGTATTGCTTTTTTAGAGGCAATAGTTAATTTTTTGAGGCGTGAAGGTAAAGGAAATGAATTAATAAGCCAATTGATAGTGGAAACTTAAAATTTAAAGCCATAGAGCCGTATGATAAGAGTAAGCATTTTATATAAATATTTGTAATCAAATAAAAAAAACAGATACTTGCCAAACAATATAAACAATGAGTGCAAATAGTGTACAAATAGAACAATCCTGGAAACCAGTATTGCAAGATGAATTTGATAAGGAATATTTTCAGCAAATTATTCATCACATTAAAACAGAAAAGGCTGCTGGACAAATTATTTATCCTAAGGGCGGCGAAATTTTTAATGCATTTTCCCAAACTCCATTTCAAAATGTTAAGGTTGTTATTTTAGGACAAGATCCCTATCATAACCCTAATCAGGCAATGGGTTTAAGTTTTAGTGTCCCAAGTGGTATAAAATTGCCACCAAGTTTGGTAAACATTTATAAAGAATTGAAAAATGATATTGGACTTAGTTTTTCGCAAAATGGA
>JAPLER010000168.1:1258-1786 GCA_026391115.1 Bacteroidota bacterium
ATTTAACCAATTGGGCAAATCAAGGTGTGTTATTATTGAAAGCCATTTTAACTGTAAGGGCAAATGAACCTGCAAGCCATAGTAAAATTGGCTGGATGAACTTTACAGATGCTGTAATAAAAACATTATCAGAACAAAAGAGACATCTTGTTTTTATACTTTGGGGCAAGTTTGCTCAAGAAAAAATAGCATTAATTGATGGCAACAAGCATTGTATTTTACAAGCTGCTCATCCAAGTCCTTTTAGTGCAGATAAAGGTTTTTTTGGTTGTAAGCATTTTAGTAAAGCCAATGAATACCTTGCCAATAATGGTATTGAACCTATAGATTGGAAGTTGGAATAACTTTTTTTCAGGTAAAACTAATTAACACTGTAAAAAATATTTGCAAAATAGTTTACAAACCCTACTTTTGCCGTCCAAAAAAAATTGGATTAAATATTTTGTTATGGAAGCAGCTGTAAAATTTGTTCACGAACAATTAACAACTCTAAGAAATCACCCAAAATTTAAAGCAGGTGATAATATC
>JAPLER010000183.1 GCA_026391115.1 Bacteroidota bacterium
CTCTCGTCATTGGTGCATCTGAAAATGTAGAACGCTATAGCAATATGGCTGTTAAACTATTGTCTTCCTATCAACATAAAGTATATGCTATTGGAAATAAAATAGGTCGAATAAATAATATTGAAATCATTTTAAGCAAACCTCAGTATAATGATATTGATACAGTAACTTTATACATCAGCGAAAAGTATCAAAAAGAATATTATGATTATATTATTTCGCTACATCCCAAACGAGTTATTTTTAATCCTGGTACAGAAAATTCAGAGCTCAAAAACTTGTTAAAAGAGCACCATATTCAAGCTATTGAAGCTTGTACTTTAGTTCTCTTAAAAACCAATCAGTACTAGATTTTTATTGCTTTCTTACCTCAATTTTTAGTTGACAACGCAACCGACATCGTTTGCAGAAATAAATAGTTTTAAACCAAGTTCTACATCAAAAATAGACTGTAAAATTGTTGAGTAAAACGATTGTTTAATTGCAAAAATGAATTGCCATTTTTACCCCTCGTTATACGTTTGGATATCTGAGATTTATTATTGATACCAAACAAGAAAAATTATTAAAACGTAATGTAAATACATTAATCAATCAACAGGGCTATGCAGCTAAATATTGTGTAGCTTTTATTTTTAAAATGAACTATAAAAAATATATTTTACCGCTATTTTGTGCTATTGTATTGAATACAAACGCTCAACCATTTAAAATAACCCAACCCACTTTCAAAAAAGACACTTTCAATATTGTAAAATATGGAGCTGTTGCAGATGGTATAACGCTTAATAGCAAAGCCATTCAGTCAGCTATAGATGCTTGTAGCAAAAAAGGTGGTGGAGTTGTTTTAGTGCCAGGAGGTTTTTGGGCAACTGGTCCTATTGAAATAAAAAGCAATGTTAACCTGCACATAAAACGAGATGCTGTATTGCAATTTACAGATGATTTGAATGAATACAAAATTGTAGAAATGAATTGGGAAGGATTGGATGGATTCAGAAATCAGTCTCCAATTTCTGCTACTAATGCAGTGAACGTTGCTATAACAGGCAGTGGTATTGTTGATGGAAATGGTGATGCTTGGCGTATGGTTAAAAAAGATAAATTGACTTCGTCTCAATGGAAAAATAAAGTAGCAAGTGGGGGCGTATTAAGTGAAGATGGAAAAACTTGGTATCCAAGTGTTTCATCATTAGCTGGTGTAAAAGTAAAAAAGCCTGGAGTTAAAGCTGCTGGCGAAACTTTAGATTCTGTAAGAAAATACAAAGATTTTTTGCGTCCAAACTTATTAGTATTTGCAAAGTGCAAGAACGTATTACTTGATGGTGTTACGTTTCAAAACTCTCCTGCTTGGAATATTCACCCTTTAATGTGTGAGAATTTAACAGTGAGAAATGTGTATGCAAAGAATCCTTGGTATGCACAAAATGGCGATGGTATTGATATTGAAAGTTGTAAAAATTTCTTAATTGAAAATAGCACATTTGATGTAGGTGATGATGGTATTTGTATAAAAAGTGGACGTGATGCAGAAGGAAGAAAAAGAAATATGCCAACCGAAAATGGTATCATCAAAAACTGTATAGTATATCACGCTCACGGTGGTTTTGTAATTGGTAGTGAAATGAGTGGTGGGGCTAGAAATCTATTTGTAAGTAATTGCACTTTTATTGGAACAGATATTGGTCTTCGCTTTAAAACAACTCGTGGCAGAGGTGGTGCAGTTGAGAAAATATACATTGATGGTATTAGAATGAAAGATATTGCTGGAGAAGCAATTTTATTTGATATGTACTATGCTGCAAAAGATCCAGTACCCATAGCTGGCGAAAAGAGAGAGTTACCCAAAGTGGAATTTAAACCTATTGATGAAACCACACCAATTTTCAAAGATTTTTATGTAAAGAATGTAGTGTGCAATGGTGCAGAGAAAGCCATTTTCATTCGTGGTATTCCTGAAATGCACATTAAAAATATTAATCTTGAAAATATGACATTGCAAGCCAAAATTGGTGTTGATATTCAAGAAGCAACTGGTATTAATATTAAAAATGTAAACATCATTTCAAAAGAAAACAATCCATTGTTATATGTGCTAAATAGCGATGCTATTGTGTTTGATAAAGTTCAGTACAAGGCTGCTGATGTATTAGTACAAGTTGAAGGCGATAGAAGTGGAAATGTGAAAGTATTAAATACTGATGCTTCAAAAGCTAAGAAAAAAATGGAAATTGGATTTGGTGCTAAAGAAGAAACAATAAAGATTCAATAAAAATTTGCTCCTCTGCGACTTTCCGTAAAAACAAAAAATGAAAAAAATATTAACCATATTATTCTCTCTAATCCTTGCTGCCACTCAATCTCAAACATTGAGTGAAAAAGTTGCAGCCACAACAATGAATATCTGGAAAGATTCATTTGCATTGGATGGCAAGCCTGCAAAATGGACTTACGATATGGGTGTTCTTCTAAAAGCAATGGAGGATTTGTGGTATAAAACTGGCGATGTAAAATATTTTAATTATCTGCAAAAGCAAGTTGATGTTTTTGTGAAAGATGATGGCACTATCAAAACCTATAAAGCTGAAGATTTCAATATTGATAATGTATGTAATGGCAGAATATTAATGTGTTTGTACAAAGTAACAAACAACGAAAAATATTGGAAAGCTGCCACAACATTAAGAAA
>JAPLER010000321.1 GCA_026391115.1 Bacteroidota bacterium
GAGCTAATGGAATGCCAATTACATTGAGTAACTTTAATTTTATTAATGATTTGCCACCAACTAAATAACAATTTTCATTAATGTTTATACACCAATCAGATATATACTTTTCAGAAGCAATGTATGTGCAATGTAAATAAGTAAAACGGTCTTGTTCTATTTGTTCTATTATATCGCTATCAAATACAACACTCATTTCTTTTTTCATGTCGTTTTCTATTTTATCTATAAGTAAAGCTGATAACCAACATTAAAAAAAATTCATTATTGATTTGCGATATGAAGCTGCTTTAAAAGATGGTTTATTTTCATAAAGAATAACCATTTAATATATACTGCAATATCAAGTGAATGCATAATTATCTTCGAGAGTTATATGATAAAAGCATGAAGACAATCGTTAAGCAACTTTTTTTATCATAAATAATAACGTTCCCGATAATTGATTATTATATAAAAGAGAAATTTATGTATAAGTTCTATTGGTGTGCTTTCATAGGATTTATTTTATTTACTTTTTTAAATCCATTAACAAGTTCTGCTTTCTATTTAAAACTCAAACTTACGTGCCTATGTTTTCATAAACCAAAGGCTCTCGCTTTAATGTTGAGAGCTAGATTATTTAAGCTTATAGACTATAATTGTTTTTTATATCTTAATACTAGCATTTAAGATAAATCTTGGATTTATATTGTATTTGTAGAAACTTCAAAAAACAAGTTTTAAGTATGTTTTATGAGCTACGTGCAAACTTTAGATTATTTATAATAAACAAGGCAAATCCAGCAAAACCAGTAATGAAACTTATTAGCTCCACTTTATTAGGTTTCTCCTTAAATATTTTAAGACTAACTATATAAAACAAAGGCATCAATGATAGTTGCAAAAAACTAATGGTTGATATAGGTATATTTTTAAAACTATGATTATTCAATAAAGAACCAAAATAATTAAGTAAAGCAATTAATATGAAAAAAATAGGTCTTATAGTTATAGCTTGTTTATCAATAGCTGCTTTTGTATTTGCAATGGAGTAAAATCTCATACATAAATAACCCATAATCATAATTGTTATTTCCATAATTGGAACACTCCAATAAATGGTAGATTTTTGCAAAACTCTAGATAATAGAATATACCCAACAGTCCAGAAAATAGAAGAAAGCAAAACATATTTAGCCCCTTTAAGTGTCTTGTTATTTATTAATTGGTAAACACAACCAAAACTCATTAAAGCATAAGCAATAAAATTGTATTTGTTATATTTTTCTCCTAATAAATATATTCCTATTAATTGCTGGATAACATTTCCTACAATCGTTAAAGAGCCTACATTAGAAAATTTTAAAGTATTAATAGACTTTATATAAAAAAACAAACCCATTCCACAGCAAATAGAACAACAAGCCATTAATAAAATAATATTTATACTAGGTATTGTGTTTAAACCAAAAAGAAACGTATTTAATAATAAAGCTATGGCAGCAGTATAGCAGGAACGTATAAAAAGATACTTCCACGTTATAGCACCACTTGAAGTTGCTTTCTGTAATACATCAGAAAAATAAAAAAATAAAGCAGCTAAATAAAATGAGCTATAATTTAATCCCATAAATTCTATTGATAAACTTGCTGCATTTTCTGTTTAATACTATTCATACAAGTTATAAATTGATAAGGGTTTTGCTTCAAAAAAGTTTCTATAGCATTTTTCTGGATGATTGACTTGTTGTTCAATAATATTGATAGGTTTAAACCTGCATTAACAAGACTATCATATTCATGCAACACCATTCCTGCGTTTATTTCATAAAGTGATTGTAATTTTAAAATATAGTTTTTGGGCATTATTTCTCCAATTTCAGAAAGCTGACTAATGATAATAATTGAATTATCGCTATTTAATTTCTCTATATTTTCTAAAGCATAATCAAATATGATGGCAGCTTTTTTAGGATTGTTTTTTGTAAGCCAAAATTCCAGCATTACCTGCATCCATCTAGCAACTGGATAAACGCAATTTTGGGCTAACAATGAACCTAGAAAAGTATTGTCTATTGCTGCTAGTTTTACAGCCCTTTTGTGGTAAGCACTTTTTAAGCCATTTTTTTGTTCGTATAGTAAAGCAATACTGTTTGCGAAAAGGTAGGTTCTATTGATGGTATTAGTTTTTTTAGATAGATAAACCATCCCTTCACCATAATATTTTAAAATATAATCGGTATCCACAAAAGATTCAAAAAATACGTCAATCATGATGGGGGTTGCTGCCAAAAATTCAAGCACTTTCTTGGGTTTGTTATTTGCCCTTAATCCTTTTAGCAAAGCACCACCCACTAAATTGTAACTATCGATATTGCAACCACTATCAGTTAAATATTTGCCCAAACTTTCCAAATATTGAATATCATTTTCTCTTGCAGCCGTTTCGGTATATAGTGCAATAAAAGGAATTTCCATTTCATGTTTATTAAACATTAATAAAGATTCTTTTGCATTCAAAATATGTTTAAATTGTTCGTAGCAAGTAAAATCAGCAGCCTTTGCTAAACTATCTAATGTAAATGAAAATTGCTTTTTAGTGTTATTGTTTTTTCGCAACCCACTCAATCTAGATAAAGTAGTAGGAGAAATCTGAATGTTATATACAGTTTTTAATACGTTCGACAAAGTATCCATACTCTTATAATCAAGACTATGGATATTACTTTTCAGCATCAATCGATTTATTAATAATGCATTTAATCTTTCGATTTCCATAAAACAAAATAAACATATCCTTCTCAATATTTACTATTCATAAAAACTTGGCGAAACTTGGCGAAAATATTTAATTGCTTGGTAGTTAGGTTTGC
>JAPLER010000386.1 GCA_026391115.1 Bacteroidota bacterium
ATTATTTTGGAGAGGTTAGTTTATTTATACCACATCAAACAAGCAACACAGTAGTAGGTATAAATTTTACTGGCGATGCATTTAAAAAAACAATAGAGTATGTTCCATCTCTATTGCAAAACTTTAGTAACACCACCTTTGGTGCATTTGCACAGCATACTATTCATTTGCAAAACAGTACTACAATTGACTTAGGCATTCGCAACGATTATCACACTACTTATGGCAATAAATTGTTACCACGTGTGGCTTTATTCCACAGATTCAATCAGCATTGGGCAACACGTGCAGGTATTGGTTTTGGCTATAAAACACCCAATGTGCTAGCACCGCAAAATATAGACTATGCTTTAAATAAAATAACACCTATTGACAACACAGTTATTGCCGAAAAATCCATTGGTTACAATGCCGAAATAAATTATAAAAAAGTGTGGAGTGAGGAAACAGAATTATTTATTAACTGTGCTTTCTTTTTAACACGCATTAAAGATCCCATTATTGCCAGTCAACTTTCATCGGGCTATGTAAGTTTTTACAATGCCAGCAAACCTTTAACTACAAAGGGTTTTGATGTATATATACAAGGCAAGATAGATGATGTAGAAGTTTACTTGGGCTACACCTATACCAGTGCATTACGCAAATACCTTAGCGATAACCAGTTTGCACCATTAACACCTAAACATCGTTTTGCGACTACCATTGTTAAAGAGTTTGAGCCCCATTGGAGAATAGGAATAGAAGCCAGTTATAATGGAAAACAACATAGATATGATGGCACATTGACATCTGGATATTTATTTATGGCAGCTATGATTGAACGAAAATTTGGCAATCATTTAAGTGTTGTATTAAACGGAGAAAATTTGCTGGATTATCGCCAAAGCAAGGTAGAAGCTATAAACATAGGTACCACAGCCAATCCCAACTTTCAACCACTATGGGCACCCATAGATGGTAGGGTAATTAATGTAAGTGTAAAGTATAAATGGTAGATTATAAGTTAAGTTATTTTTTAGCATTGCCTAAGCAATTGAATGGGCAATAGATTTTTCTTTTTATAAGCATTTTTTTGTAATAGGAGGCTTGGGTTAATACTTTGTTGTAGAGATAGTTTTATTTTGAAAACTTTTTAATAAAAGGTTAAGTTGTCTTGTCAACTTTTGTTCATTACAACAAAGATTGATAGCTTTACAAAAACTCTGCTTATGCGAAAGTTCATTTTCGGCATATTAATTTTATTGATTTTATTTGTTACAACTGGATTTGCACAGCAACAAGAAAAAGACTCCTTGTTAAAAATAATTGCAACATCAAAAAACGATTCTTTAATATTAGCTGCACATAATAAACTGTGTAGAAACGCTGCCCAAGCCAATCCTGACGAAGGAATTAAATATGGCATACAGGGTGTAGAAAAAGTAAAGAATACAAAATTTCCAGTTTGGGAGGGTAGTTTGTATCAATCTATTTCATTGTGTTACGACTATAAAAACTACCTTGATTCTTGCTTATATTTTTTAAATAAAGCTATTGATATATTTAAACAATATAAACGTTTAGCCAATCAATCTCATGCTGTTGCAGATATTGCTTTTGCTTATTACTTGCGTGGCAACTATGAATCTGCTCTTAAATATCATTTGCAATCATTAGACCTAAGAAGACAAGTCGGCGATTTAAAATTTATTACAGTTTCATTGGAAAGTATTGGTATGGTTTACCGGGCTAAAAAAGATTATAAAAAAGCCATTGAGTATTATAAGCAAGCAATTGAAATCAATAGCCAAACTCAAAATAAGACTGGATTAATGAGTAACTATATCAATTTGGCAAGTGCATTTCAAAGCAATAAACAATATGATAGTACTTATTATTATTCTAAAAAAAGTTTAGAATTAGCAATCAACAAAAAAAGAAAAATAGATATCCTAAGTTCAAGAATTAATATTGCTACTGCTTTAACTGGTATGAAAAAAAATGAAGAGGCTTTAACTGCTTTAAAAGAAATAGAAGCAGATTCTCTTCTAAAAAAAGATAAAAGCAATTACCTTATTTTCTTACATACAATGAGTCAATGTTATTTGCACTTAAAAGATTATGATAATAGTGTATCTTATGGTTTAAAAGGACTTACATTAAGTAAATCTTTGGGGAGAAAAGAAGTAACAATGGGTATTTATGATAAGCTAGCAAAAGCATATTATGCTCAGGAAAAATACAAAGAAGCTTATGATTGTAATGACTCTGTAAAAACTATTTCAGACAAAATTCTAAATCTGGAAAATATCAGAAATATGAATGAAATGACAGTAGTTTATGAAACTGTAGAAAAAACCAAAGAGATTGATAGGCTGGTAGTAGACAACTCGCATAAAGCAATTGAAATTGCCAGTAAAAAAAGAGAGCGAAATTATTTTATTCTATCTTCTGTATTATTCTTAGCCTTATCTGTAGTAGCTTTTACAGCATATTCTACAAATAAAAAACAGAAAGAAAAGTTAAATGAACAAAATAAAATTATTGCGAAATCTCTTGAAGAAAAAGAAGTTCTTCTAAGAGAAATTCATCACAGAGTTAAAAATAATTTACAGATAGTAAGCAGCTTGTTAAGCTTGCAATCCAATTACATACAAGATGAAAAAGCACTTAGTGCAGTAATGGAAGGCAAGAACAGGGTTGAAAGTATGGGACTAATTCATCAGAATTTATATCAGGAAGAAAATCTAGCAGTGGTGGATATACAGAGTTATATATCTAATTTGTGCGATAATCTGTTTGCGTCTTATAATATCCAGTCAGATAAAATTATCCTTAAAAAAGATATTCAAAAAATTAATATAGATGTTGATACTGTTATTCCATTGGGTTTAATGATTAATGAACTTATCACAAACTGTTTGAAATATGCTTTTGAAAAGATTGAAGGACAAGGCGTAA
>JAPLER010000294.1 GCA_026391115.1 Bacteroidota bacterium
ATTTAATATTCCAATGATAGGGAAATTTGAGTCATTAAATGTATCTGTTGCATCAGGAATGATTTTATATGAAGCAATGAAACAGCGTCATTTTCCTTCATTATAACTGTTGCCTATTTTTTATTTCTAAATATTTATTTATTGTAGAAACTGTAAGTTGAGTAGGCGTTGTAAGTAATGCTGTAATCCCATTTGCTCTTAACTCTTTTAGCATTAACTTCTTTTCATACATAAATTTATCTGCTATAGTTTGTATGTAAATTTCCTCTGTGTTTTGAGCTGATGAATGTAGTATTTTTTTAAGCTCAGTATTTTCAAAAAATACAACTACTAATAAGTGATAATGTGCAATGGCTTTTAGGTAAGGCAATTGTCTTTGCAAACTATATTCACTTTCAAAATTGGTAAATAAAAGTAGCAAACTTCTTTGTTTTACTCTGCCTCTAATTTGTGCATACAAAGCTTCATAATCTGCATCTTTAAATTGTGTAGTTTGCTTGTAAAGCTTTTGCAGCAGGGCTTCCATTTGCATTGGTTTACTATCTGCCTGTACAAAATTATCCATTTTTTCTGCAAAAGAAATAAGACCAACTTTGTCTTGTTTTTGAATAGCAATATTGCTTAAAGCTAATGAAGCATTAATAGAATAATCTAATAATGTCATACCTTCAAATGGCATTTTCATATTTCTACTTTTATCAATTAAGCAAAATACTTGCTGGCTTTTTTCATCAACATAAGTATTTACCATTAACTGACTTTTTCTTGCAGTAGCTTTCCAGTTTATTGTTCTGTAATCATCGCCTTGTACATAGTCTTTTATTTGTTCAAACTCAAGACTATTGCCTAGTTTACGTACTTTTTTACTACCTATTTGAGAGTTGCTACTTACACCTTGCAAACTAAATTTTTGCATTTGTATATAAGATGGATATACATAGATGATTTGCGAATTATTAAAATTAAATCTTCGTGTTACAAGTTTTATTGGAGAAGATACAAATGCTAAAGTGCTGCCAAAATCATATTCACCTCGATTAAAAGGTTTGATGTAATAATGTATTTGTTGTTGTTGAAATGGTGATATACTAAATAATGTGTCTATTAAAGTAAAAAATACTAAAAGTGTTATTAATATTTTGGCAATAAAAAATAATACAGAAAAGAAAAAAGATAATGCAAATACTGTGCAAATAGCAGCACCTACCATATAAAAAGTAGGAGATAGGTAGTATGACAAATAGAAGCCTTTTAAATCCTTGGCTGTATTTGTTGTAGTTAGATTTTTATTTTTAGAATTCGAATTGTTCATATATCATTTTTACTCTAACAATAAGGTCTCTTCATCATCAATCATATTTAAGTTAATGCTGTCCAAACCTGCAATTCCTTCAATATTTCCACGAATATGTGTGGCGTTTAGTAATACTTTTTCAAGTTGTTTTTCTCTAGCTTTCCACAAGCGTTCCATTGCATCGCGTTCTTTTTGTATGCTAAGTTTCATGCTCATAAATCCTTCACGTATAGCTTTCCATTGTTCGCCAAACTCGCTACCAACAAGATATTCATATAACATTACCATTTTATCGCCTTGGTTTTATTGCCTGAAGTTTTTTGTTTAACAAAAATTTAAGGAAAATGTTATTTTTTATACCCTACGATCGAAAAACCAAATTGGTTTGTTGTTGTTATTTTTATGTTTGCATATTTTCTTTTTTGTAACCAAATAGTTGCTAAATCGTGTGGTATTTCAAATCTAAATTCAGGCGTAAATCCGTCTAATAAATCTATAATTTCTTCTCTAATATTTATTGGTCGTTTGTTTTTTATTTTTTTAATTAAAAAACTAACTGGAAATATAAAAAAAATTATAAAAATAAGTGTCAATTTAAATGGAAGTCGTTTAGTAATACTACGTAACAGTAAAATTACCTTATGAATTAAACTTTTTTGAGGATGATAAAGCCACAAACAAATTTTTCCATCTTTTTTTAAAGTTGATTCAATTAAGGATAAAGCTAGTTCTGTATTGTTTGTATGATGTATAACACCACTGCTATATAAAGTGTCAAAAGTAACATCTGCAAAAGGTAAGAACTGAATGTCTGCTTGAATATACCAAGCATTGATACTATTATTATTTTGATACGCTTTTTCAACAGCTTTGCTTAATTCAACACCAATAGCATTCTTCGAAAGTTCAGCAATTCTAGTTGTCATAATTCCGTGACCACAACCAGCATCTAAAACTACTTTATTTTCTAAATCACTAATAGTTAATTCAGTTTCATTTAAAAATACAGACGAAAGTGAAGAAATGTCATCATGCCAAATTTTATCGTTTTTATGAGCGTTTAATATATTCCATTCAAATTCAAAACTATATTTAGTTTTGCTGTTTTTAGTAACACAATAGTTCAAAAGTCCGAAATATTTTTTTTCGATATTTTTTTTAAATTCTTCAAAATTCTTAATATGAATTGATAAGAAATTGCTGTAATCTATCATAGCTTCAACTAATAACCTAGGAATTCCATCAATAATTGGAAATATAAATCCTGTTTCAGAAAAAAGTAATCCATCTTTAATTTCAGTTATAGTTTCATTTTTGTAAGATTTTGTAAAAGTTGTATCTCTTCAAATATTAAATTTGTTTTGGTTAATGGGCACTTTAAATATTGAATTAGCTCATATTGCATAAAATAACGATTAATTAGTAAATAAATTTAATTGTGTGCATTAGTCAATTATTCCAACAATAATGTCTCTTCATCATCAATCATATTTAAGTTAATGCTATCCAAACCTGCAATGCCTTCAATACTTCCTCGAATGTGTGTTGCATTTAGTAATACTTTTTCAAGTTGTTTTTCTCTTGCTTTCCACAAGCGTTCCATAGCATCTCTTTCTTTTTGAATAGATAATTTCATACTCATAAATCCTTCACGTATAGCTTTCCACTGCTCGCCAAACTCGCTACCAACAAGGTATTCATACAACATTACCATTTTATCACCTTGGTTATGCTGGCTCTTTTTAATTTCAAAAATTCTAAGCAAGGCATTTCGTAGCAAAGCAGCAACACTTTTTACTTCGCTAAAAGTACAAACGTAAACACCATCTTTTTCGCCAAATCTTTCCATATCCTTTGGCAAAGTTTGAG
>JAPLER010000283.1 GCA_026391115.1 Bacteroidota bacterium
TGCATTTCTCAGGAGGGGGGTAAAAGTTTTATTAATACTTATTACATAAAATCTGATTATAATTCAAAACAAAAAGTGTATTTTCTTGGCATAGGTGCTGGCTCATTCAAAAGCTCAAACTATAATCTAAAATACGCAGAGAAGGACATAAAAGATATTGCAACTACTTTAAAAAATAGGTATGGTTCTGCATTAGTTTTAGACACTCTATTCAGCGATAATGTTACCAAAGAAAATGTTCTCAATAAAATTGCCAGTTATTCTAAACTTGGCATAAATGATAAATTAATTATCTCGTATAGTGGGCACGGGATGCTAGATAATGAAAACAATTATTTTTTATCAACATACAATATCGATTTTAATTATCCAACTAATAATGGCTTGTCATATGATGCTATAGAGAAAGCAATCGAGCAATTACCTAGTAGATATAAAGTTTTATTTTTAGATGCTTGTAATAGCGGTGAAATTGATAAAGATAATTTTTTCCAAGAAAAGTCTGGGCCTACAGGAACTAAAGGTATTAGTTTAAATAAAAAAAACAATTCTACTTCTGACAACAGTTTTTATACTATGCAAGATGTATTTTCTGATTTTTCTCAACCTTCTGGCACTATTGTTATAAGTGCCTCTAGAGGCAATCAATTTGCTTTAGAGGGTAAGCAATGGAATAATGGGGCGTTTACTTATGCAATAATTCAAGGTCTACAAAACAACAAGGCTGATATAAATAAAGACGGAATTGTCAGTATTTCTGAGTTAAAAAATTATGTTGGCAAGAAAGTATCTGAGATAACATTGGGTAAGCAAAAACCGACCTCACGTAAAGACCTTCTTGATTACGATTGGAGTTTATAATGAAGATTGATATATCCAATAAGCCTTTACAAAGTTGACTTGTACTGGTAATTTTTGTTGTCAATTGGAAACCCTAATAATTTTTCCATCATAATCATTACACTCAATTACTTAGTTAAGATCCTTTATATTATTTCATTCAATAAATACTAAAATATAAATTAATACAACTGTAAATATTCATTTCATAATAAATAAATTATCGAAGCTAAATGTTAATGCGATTTTTTTGACTATACCTGTAAATCTGAATTTCACATCAATATAAAACTATTTCAAAGCCATCTGTTTATTTTTTAAGGATTTTGAAAATTATTTTTTGATTTCCTCTTAATAATTTTCTATAATAGAAGGTTAATTATACGAAAATAAGAGATTATTGATTATGCTATTTTTTGCTGATTCACGAACAGCAACCTGAATGGAAAACATTCCATTTCCAAAACACTTTTCTAATGAACCACTCAAGATATTTTTGAAGTATCCTAACGATCTAGGTATTAAAAAACACTGCCCAATACAATTGGTGGATTGTTGAATTTGATTATTGTAAGTATTAATTAAAGAGTCGTTATTTCTTATGGGAAGATTAATTGCTGATACAAGAAATTTACCCATCTCAATATCTGTGTTAATACCTGCATTTTCATCAATAAAAGATGAAGAAATAATTACTTCAAAATCAAGATTTATTGATTTGGTTTTTCGTGAAATCTTCATTTTTGTGGATTTAACAGAAACACTATCTAATTTCAATCTAAAAAAACCATTGTTGTAGATATTGTTAATATTGTCTCCTAAAGTATCAACAACAAATCGTGCAGTAAGTGTGGTATCAATATGCTTGTTCTTGTTTTCAACTATTCTATAAATTGTAAATCCCTTAAAATTAATACCAGTGGGATCGAACTGACCTAATAGAGAAATTTGATTATAGAAATGCTCGTCTTTAATTGCAAAAGAATAATTGGGGTTAAATTGTTGTTTATAATTTTCCCATATACTTTGACCTAATTTACTTGCTTGTGAAGACACAAAGTCTGCAATAAAACCACGACTGGAATTTCTATTTTCAATAGAAGTTATTGTTTGTGTTTTAACTTTTGAGGCAAAAAGTTTATCATCACGATTAACGCAAATAGAATAAATCTCATTTTTACTTTGCGACCTCAAATAGTTTTGAGTTGCTGCAATTACAGTAAAAATAAAAAGAGTCATTATTTTTTGTACGAAATTATATTTGAGCATTAGTTGTTTGGAAAATATTTTTTAATTAAGGCTTTAAATTTTTCGGTGTTTCTGATGTTATCCAAATCCGTGTCAGTCTTAATATTTTCAAAATCATCATAGCCAGCCTTGATTGATTTTTCTAAATAAGCAATTGCAGAATCGGTTTCTTTTGTTATTGAATAGTAGCAAGCCATATTATATAAAGCACTTTTATTATTTGATTCCATTTTAAGTGCTTTTGTAAAATAGAAAAATGCAGAATCTAAGTTATTAATTCTTATATATCCCCAGCCAATTTTAGAATAAGATTTTATTATATTATTATTTACACGAGCCGAATTTTTATAATATATAATCGCAGAATCATATTGTTTTAATTGATAAA